>JAZSOJ010000102.1:0-14823 GCA_045536855.1 Clostridia bacterium
ATAACCTCGAACTCAATCTCTTTCCAGCCGGAGATACATTTTTCGATCAGTACCTGATGCACACGGGAAAGTCTCAGACCATTCGGTGCGATTTCTTCCAGGTCAGCCTCGGTATATGCGATACCGCCGCCGGTACCGCCCAAGGTGTATGCCGGACGAACGATAACCGGAAAACTGATTTCTTTTGCAAAAGAAAGAGCATCTTCATAGGTATCAACCACTTTCGATGCGATACACGGCTCTCCGATAGACTCCATCGTATCCTTAAACTCCTGACGGTCTTCTGCCATTTTAATTGCAGAGGTAGCCGTTCCCAAAAGCTTTACGCCCATCTTGTCAAGGTATCCCTCTTCCGCAAGCTCCATAGCAAGATTTAATCCCGTCTGACCGCCTAAGGTCGGGAGGATACTATCGGGTTTTTCAATCTCTATAATCTTTTTTACAACATCGGCCACGAGCGGTTCGATATAGATTTTATCCGCCATCATTTTATCCGTCATGATGGTTGCAGGGTTTGAGTTAATTAAGACAACCTCTAAGCCCTCTTCTTTGAGCGCACGGCAAGCCTGCGTTCCTGCATAGTCAAATTCTGCCGCCTGTCCGATGACAATCGGACCGGAGCCGATCACCAATACTTTTTTTACATCTTCTCTCTTCGGCATTATTTGTCTCCTCCCATCATTTCTGTCAAAAGGCTAACCATATACTCTGTCGTATGTACGCCGCACGCTGCGTCCGGAGAAAATGCCATCGTATATGCCTTTTGGTTGATAAAGCGAAGTCCCTCTACGCTTTCGTCATTGATGTTAATGTGCGAAATTTCCATCACATCCGTCGGCACGCTATTCTTATCCACCACATAGCCGTGATTCTGTGCGGTAATATAAGTGCGACCGCTTTTTAAATCTTTTACCGGCTGGTTGGCGCCACGATGGCCAAACTTCATCTTCGAAAGGCCTGCACCGGAAGCTTTTGCCATCAGAAGATGTCCCATTCCGACACCCATCATCGGGAGTTTGGAATTAAGCAGCTCTTGAATCGTATCCAAAATCTTCTCATAATCTTTGGGGTTTGCTGTGCCATCGGAAATCACGATACCGTCAGGATTGGTCTTTAAGATTTCTTCTGCGCTCGCATCCGCCGGATACACGGTAAGCGTCATATCGTGCGCCATCAGATTTTCCAATAAACTATGCTTTGTTCCGAGGTCTAAGACCGCCACTTGAAATGCGCCGTTTCCTTTGGTGTAAATTTCCTTTGCACTGTATTCTTTGATGTCTGTGCTGATTTCGTATGCCTTGATTTCGTCCTTACGGCTTTCAAAATCAAAGTCCGGATTCGTCGTAATGCATCCGTTCATTGCTCCCTCATCACGAAGTTTTCGGGTCAGCGCACGGGTATCAATGCCCGTAATGGCAATAATATTGTTTTTCACAAGATAATCTTCGATCGTTCCCTCACAGCGGAAATTATTCGGGCACAGCGCCGCCTCTTTGATAATCAAACCACGAACCGAAGTTTTATCCGACTCGTTATCCTCGCTATTGACGCCGTAATTACCCGTCAGCGGATACGTTCTCATTACAATCATTCCGGAAAAAGCGGGGTCCGTGAGTTCCTCCTGATACCCTACCATGCCGGTCGTGAACACAACCTCACCAATGGCTTCCCCTTCTCTACCAAAAGACTCACCCTCAAAAACGGTTCCGTCCTCCAGCACCAAATATGCCTGTTTCAAACTGATTCCTCCCTTGGTTTTATATAAGACCGTTGTTTTTCGTTATATGAACCGAATGATATCATATTTCATACGCAGAGCTTCTTCTTTTGCCGCCTTGGCAAAGTCAGCCTCCGGTGCACCTGTCTTTTTATATGCACACATAATGGAACGGGACGCATTGATAATTGCGCCGAGTCCGTCTGCGTTAAATGCTTTGGCTACATCCTCTGCTTTTCCGCCCTGTGCTCCATAGCCGGGTACTAAGAAATAGGTGTTCGGCATCAGCTTTCTAAGGTCTTCAATCTGCTGCGGATAGGTTGCGCCAACAACAGCACCCACTCCCGAATAACCGCTTTTACCAACCGTACTCATGCCCCAGCGGTTGACCAGTGTTGCCACCCGCTCATAAAGCGTCTGTCCGTCAATGACGAGGTCCTGCAGTTCACCCGAGGACGGGTTCGAGGTTTTAACCAAAACGAAAATTCCTTTATCCTTGTCCTCGCACTGCTTGACGAATGGCAAAACACCATCTGTTCCCAGATACGGGTTGACGGTGAGTGCATCCGCAGGAAAATCGGTCCAGGTCGTGTCTGCATCAATCTTCGATTCACCGAGGTATGCTTCTGCATACGCCTCTGCTGTGGAACCGATGTCGTTACGCTTACCGTCTAAAATGACATAAAAGCCTTTTTCCTTGGCGTAGCTGACGGTTTCAGAAAGTGCGATAAGGCCCTCTAAACCGTACATCTCATAGTATGCCATCTGCGGTTTCACTGCAGGAACGATACCCGAAAGCTCGTCCATTAAACTTTTATTAAATGCTAAGAGTGCTTTCGCCGCACCCTTGGCATTTTTGCCGTAAGTGCTGTATGCCTCTTCCTTGATAAATTCAGGAATATAGTCCAGTTTCGGGTCAAGACCTGCAACTGTCGGGTTGCCTGTCTCTTTTATTTTTTCAATCAGTACATCCATTGACATTTTCATATCCTCCTGCGCTTTATAATAATTCACCCTCTGCTACGATGAGCTTACCACCAACGATGGTGTACTCCACCTTGCCGTGCAAACGGTAGCCGTCATACGGCGAATTCTTTGATTTTGTAGCAAAGCTTTTTACATCAACGGTATATTCTTCCTCGGGATTAAAAACAATCACGTCCGCCGCTTTGTTTTCCGAAAGCTCTCCCTTGGCAAGCGAAAGGATTTGTGCGGGATTGACTGTCATTTTGCAAAGAAGCTCCATGAGCGTTAACTTGCCCGTTTTTACAAGATAGGTGATACCAAGGCTAAGCGCCGTTTCAAAACCGACGATGCCGTTTAACGCCTGGTCAAACTCCAGATTTTTCTCATCAATATGGTGCGGTGCGTGGTCGGTTGCGATGACATCTATCGTTCCATCTGCCAAGCCCTCAATCACCGCATCGACATCCGCCTGCGTACGAAGCGGGGGATTCATTTTCGCATTGGTGTTAAAGCCCTCGACTGCCTCCTCAGTTAAAGAGAAGTAATGCGGACAGGTTTCGCAAGTCACTTGCACACCACGTGCCTTTGCATTACGGATGAGCTCCACACCGCCTTTGGTGCTGACATGGCAGATATGCACTTTCGTGCCCGTTGTTTCTGCCAGGATAATATCTCTTGCAATCTGCACATCCTCCACCGCATTGGAGATGCCTTTGAGTCCTAAGTAGGTGGACATGTATCCCTCGTTCATTACGCCACCGTCTAAGAGTTCTTTCTCTTCACAATGGGAAAGCACGGGGATGTCAAACATCGAAGAATACTCTAATGCTCTTCGCATCAGGTTTGCATTCTGTACCGGTTTTCCGTCGTCGGAAATGGCAACCGCACCGGCAAATTTGAGTTCGCCGATGTCCGCTAAGACCTCGCCTGCCAGTCCCTTGGTGACTGCACCAATCGGGAAAACATTCACTTTTGCGACTTTTTGCGCTTTGTTCAGGATATATTCAACCAGTGGAGCATTATCAATCACCGGAGAGGTGTTAGGCATACAAGCAACGGAGGTAAAGCCGCCCTTCGCCGCAGATTTTGTTCCGCTTTCGATATCTTCTTTATATTCCTGTCCCGGATCACGCAGATGACAGTGCATGTCCAAAAGTCCGGGCGCCACCACTTTGCCTTCTGCTTTGATGACTACGGCATCATCGGCTGCAAGTGCTTCTCCGATTGCAAAAATCACACCGTTTTCTATATAAACATCCGCTTTTTTATCCGTCTTGGTTTTCGGGTCGATCACCCGTCCGCCTTGAATCAAAATTTTCATTCTACACATCCTCCTCTGGTCAGAATGTTTAGGATTGCCATACGAATGGCAACACCATTGGTGACCTGCTCATCGATAAAGCAACGGTCAAGTTCCATCACGCCGCTGGTCAGCTCGACACCACGGTTAACCGGTCCGGGATGCATAAGTATCGCATCAGGTTTGGCGCATTTTAAGCGTTTTTCATCAATTCCGAAAAATCTATGATATTCACGGAGACTCGGCAGAAGACCGCTTTTTTGACGTTCCTGCTGAATCCTAAGGCCCATTACTACATCGGCATCCATCATCGCCTCATCCACGCTGTGATACACCGAAACGCCCAGTTTATCCATGTCCGGCGGCATCAAGGTCGACGGGCCACCAACCGAAACCTGTGCACCCAGCTTGGTCAGGCCGTAAATATTGGAGCGGACGACACGGCTGTGCTTGACATCACCGACAATCGCAACCTTTAAGCCCTCGATGCTCCCCTTTTTCTCCATCATCGTAAACATATCTAAAAGCGCCTGCGTCGGGTGTTCGTTCATTCCGTCGCCGGCGTTAATGACCGATGCCTTTACATTCTGCGCAATCAGGTGCGGCGCTCCCGAAGAGGAGTGGCGCACGATGATGACATCTGTTCCCATGCGGTCGAGCGTTCGTGCCGTGTCGATGAGGCTCTCGCTCTTGGCAACGGAAGAACCGCTTGCCGTAATATTTGCCGCATTGGCGCTCATATATTTGGATGCAAGCTCAAACGACATTCTCGTTCTCGTACTGTTTTCATAAAACAATGTAACGACTGACTTTCCCTGCAGGTGCGGTGTTTTTTTTGAGTCCTGCATCAGGATTTCTTTCATGGTCTGCGCATGGCGCAGAATCAATAAAATTTCCTCTTTGGAAAGTTCTTTTAACCCCAACAAATCCTTGTGATGAAACTGCATGGATGTTTCCTCCCATTTGCTTAATCTTTTCTGAGTCTGACGCATTCTTTTTGTCCCGATTCGGAAAATTCGACCTTAACACTTTCACTTTTGGCGGTCGGCAGGTTCTTGCCGACATAATCTGCACGAATCGGAAGTTCTCTGTGCCCACGATCAATCATCACCGCAAGCTCTATTTTTGCCGGTCTGCCCATATCCATAATCGCCTCAATCGCCGCACGTACGGTGCGTCCGGTATATAAGACATCGTCAACCAGCACGATTTTTTTATTCTCAACCGAAAACGGAATTTCAGTTCCGCTCACCGAGCCCTCTCGCTCCCCTTTAGGTAGGTCGTCTCTGAATCTTGTAATGTCGAGGACTCCCGTCGGAACCTCGACCCCTTCAATTTCTTGAAAACGAGTCTTTAAGCGTTCGGCTAACACCACGCCACGGCGCAGGATTCCGACCAAAGCCAAGTCTTCGGTTCCCTTGTTTTTTTCAAGTATTTCGTATGCGATACGGGAAATTGCCCGTTTCATCGCTTCCTTGTCCATAATTTCCGCAACTTGCGTTTCCACCGCAATCACCCTTTTCTTCTATATTTTGGGTATAAAAAAACTCTTACCACCATGTGATAAGAGTGTGTTTACAAAACAACATACAGACTTTTTGCGCATCCAAAAAACGCACTCTGCCCGCAAGCAGTATGAAATTAGCCACACCTTATCAGCATCTCTGTACCGATTTAAAGGCTTTGGTTTTGCAACCAAATAAGAGTATATCACAAAAAAACATTTTTGTCTACATATTTTTTAATTTTTTTCGAGGCGGTAAATCACGCCGTTTTCTACATAAAAATTAACATTACAGCATTCTTTTGCAGCCGCTTTATGTGAAATAATACAGCAAGTTTTCTGTTTTTTCGCAATCAAATGCTCAAGCACCGACTTTTCCGTTTCTTCATCAAGTGCCGATGTGCACTCATCCAAAAGCAATACCGGCGCATCATATAAAAGCGCACGGGCAATCGCAAGACGCTGAACCTGCCCCTCGGAAAGGCCCAGGCCGCCCTCTCCAAGCTTTGTATCGAGTCCCTCGGGCAATTTTTCTATTTCCTCCCAAATACAAGCATCTTTTGCCGCACAGATGATTTCTTCCTCCGTCGCATTCTCTTTAGCGAACGCTATGTTTTCTCTCACGCTGCCCGAAAGAATCATATTCCCCTGCGGAACATAGGCAAATAAGGGTCTGGTCTTTGCATCCAACGGAATTTTTTCTCCGTTTTTGGTCAGGAGATAAATCTCACCCTCTTCCGGTTCCATGATGCCCAAAAACAACTTTAAAAGCGTTGACTTTCCGGCACCGGAAAGGCCGGTCACCGCCGCAAATTCTCCCTTATTTAACCGGAAGCTTACCCCACGGAGCACGGTTTTGTCCTCGTATGAAAACGTAAGATTTTCTACGCAGAAAGCCGCCACATTTTCATAGATTTCTTCTCTTTTAAATTCTTCTCCCGCCGTTTCCTCCTCCGGCAGTTCTTCCAGTTCTAAAATGCGTTCGGTCGACGCCGTCATCGCATAATACTGCGGAAGAAGTGACGCTAAGCTTCGGAACGGAGACTGTAGCTGCTCGACCAATTGCAAGATAGCTGTTAATGTACCAAAGCTCATAAGGCCTTGCGAAAGGCGGACCGCACCCCAGCCGAGTGCAAAATAGTAGCCTGCCGTCATCGCAATATAAAAGAAAACATTCATGATGATGCTAATGTGATTCCGTTTTAAGTTAAACCGATAATTTTCCTTTTGCAGCCGAGTTGCATTGTCAACAATACGTGTTTCATTTCCAAATGACTTAATCACCAAAAGATTCGCCAGCGTTTCCTGCATAAAGGAACGGGTTTTCCCGTCGCTTTCCTGCACTTTTTTGTGCAGGCTCTTCATTTTCTTGCGATAAATACTGCTGGCAATAAGCACAATCGGCAAAACTAAAAGGCATAAAAGAGCAAACGTACGGTCTAATGTGTATAAAACCACAAAGCTCGCAAGCGCACGAGTGACATAATGGATGACATCAGGAAGCAGCGTACTGGTAGCCGTGGAAACAACAGAGACATCACTCGTAAGGCGTGTTAAAAGTTCTCCCGAATGGTAACTAAGAACACTCCCCGCCTCTTTGTGAATCAAAGAAGCAAACAGTTTGGTCTTGCAAAGAATTGATATTTTCCCCGACAGACGAACCGTAAGTTCCGACACACCCACTTGCATCAAGAGCTGAATCACCACTAAAAGTGCAAGGAAAACGCATGCGTGAAAGAGCGTTTCCATCGGTGCTCCCCCGGTCAGTGCCGAAACAGCGGTATCGACTACATTTTTAGAAGTCAAAGCAAAAGAAGCACCCAGCACCGAATAAATGACACCGCAAACAGACAGCGCCACAATTCCACGCCATACTTTTTTCGCTATTTGCAAATCCCATCTAAGAGCTGATTGCTTCTTCATTTCTCATCCTGCCTCTTCTTTTGTTTACTGCGTAGCGCTATGCCCCATTTCAGCAAGAAGGGGCGAAACTTGCGCAAGGGAACCCAAAGATGCGCATACAACCGATACCAGCGGTTGTTACAGGAATAGGTCTTACCCCTGCGGCTAAACGACTCAACAACGCCGATAATTTGAGCCCTGGTAATCCCTTTTTCTTTGCGCAACTGATTATCGCCGCACATCGTATAAGTGCCTTTTTTCTTTCCGATAATCCGATGCAAAACAAGCTGGCCGTTGTCTCTGATATACAAAGGCACATCCAGTCGCCGAGGCTCCTCCGAGGCACGGATAACCACCGTATCCTCACGGTCACGGAGCATCGGATACATACTGTTACCGGTAACTGTCAGCTTCACCGCCACACCGGAACGGATCAGCTCAGCAAGCACAGGGGAAAGTTCCTGCATACTTGCCTCTAATCTCTTTCCGCTTGTTTCTGTCGTCATAGTCCTTATAAAACTTCCTTTTCTTTCAGTTTTTGAACAAACTCCGAAACATCTTTTGCCGCAATCTCTTTTTCAACATCATATTCTGCTAAAAGCGCCTCCACGAGCTCTTCCTCCGTTTTTTCTTCCTTGAGCTTTTCCCACAAAAAAGCGCCCGTTTCATTTAAGGTCATCATCATTTCAAAATTCACCAGTTTCTCACCCAGCGGAACAACCACCCAGCTGCCCGCCATTTCCTTTAGCATAAAACCATCATTAATTTTCATGTTCTTACCCCCGCAATATATAAAGTACTTTTTCTTTCATTTTACACTACCGTATCTCTTTTGTCAATTTAAATACTTGCAAAAGTACACAAAATATGATAAAATTAGTTTGTATTTTTGTAATCTTATTCCGACTGTTTTTGCGTGACTAAGATTACATTTACTTAAAAATTCCTGTTGAAAGGATGTAGAGTTTTATGAAACGTTTGACTGCACTTGTTTGTGTTTGTCTACTGATGCTTGCAATGCTTCCTACAGCAGCATTTGCTGACATCGCTTTTACTGACCTTGCGCCAGGCCATTGGGCATATGCCAATGTGCAGAAACTGGTAAGTGACGGAACAATCCGCGGCTATGAGGACGGTTCTTTCCGCCCCAACGGAACGGTAACCCGTGCCGAATTTGTCAAAATGATCGGCAAGGGCCCGAGCCGCTATTCTGCAGATTTTGTCGACGTATCCCCTTCGCATTGGGCATACGAATATGTAATGCATTCCGGTTTGTTATCCGAAGGAAATTCCTATTTTGAACCGAACAAACCCATCACTAGACTGGAAGTCATTCGTTTGTTGTGGAAACGTGCAGGCGCACCAAACACTTATGCTGCTCCGTCCGCCGTTGTTTCACAAGCAGGCGGAAAAGAAGAAAAGCAAGCGGTTGCCTGGGCTTATACCTGCGGCATTATGAACGGCGATGACGGTGTTTCGCTTCATCTTCCCAATACAATGTCCCGTGCAGAAGGCGCTGCTTTGATTGTTCGTTCCAGAGAAAAATCGAAGGCCGGAGCCACGGTTGCTTTCATCGATGTTGTAAATGAAGATCTCTTAAAACGCACTTTCGTCAGCCTGGATTTGTTTGACGATAATACCTACAATCCGAACAAGACCGTAAGTTACGGCGAGCTTTCCCGTGCAGCAATTCGTCTCGCCAGCGGAGAATATGAGCCGTCTTATTTCAATTTCTCATCCAATGTCAAGTTTGAGCACACATACGCCCGTGATTTCGACGCCATTGCAAAAAAAGTATGGAGTGAAGAAATCGTCACGAAGGCTAAAATCGATGCTCCGGTAACGCTTGGCGATGCGATTGCTGCTTTATCTTTTTCCGCTTGGTATCGCTCTGCAAAACCGTATGCTGCAGATTTGACCACCAAAGAATACGAATCGCTGCCAATAACCACGAACCGCTATCTGACCTTTGCAAACCGTCAGGGAATCTTGATTGATATCGATAGCACCCTTAAGACACTGGAACGCAAAGCTACCTTAAAAGATATTGCCGCTATTCTGTTGCAGTTTGACTGGGTTTTGGGTCTGAACACCGATTACACCACCGACACTTCTGCAATTGGTTCTGTTAACTATAACCACAGCCTTGACCAGAGCGGCCGTACTTATCCGGACTTCCAGCTGGTCTTAAAAGATTTGCCGAACGCAGTGTACACCACGCCGTTTAATCACTATGGCGAAAAGAATAATGTCGCAAAATCCACCCACCGTTTTGCCAAAGGATTTTCTTCTATTTTCTCCGTTTCTTTGGGCGTATATAGAGATTTACTGGCAGAAAAAGGCCTGGATTGTACCATTACTTATTATCCGTCTCTTGTGATTGACAACGGAAACGGTTATACCATGCGCGTAAAGATCAAGGTTAATTCCCTCTCCGGCACAAGCTCTATCGGCACATACTTTAGCCACAATGTTTCGGTTGATCCAAACTATAAGCTTGTTGTCGGCAAAGAGTTCTATGCTGATATCGCAAGCGGCGCTCCGCTTTCCTCTATCACGATGAACCCGAAGCAAATGTATCTCGACCAGATTATTTATTAAGAAAAACTGATAAAAAAGCCTTTACCAAATGTAAAGGCTTTTTTGTTTGTTCTGTTTTTTATAAAACTCTTTCCGAGAGCGTCCTTTCACTTTGTTTGATTTTTTTATTGGAATGACTTGACAAGCCTTGTTTTTGATAGTATAATTGAAAAGTATGAAATGAGATGCTACTGTGGCTCAGCAGGTAGAGCAGCTCACTCGTAATGAGCAGGTCGTCCGTTCGAATCGGATCAGTAGCTCCATTCCCCGTCTGAACACTCAGGCGGGGTTTTTATTACATAATAAAGGGGTTATATGATGAAAAAGTTAGCTTTACTACTCATGGTTTTTGTATTGCTCGTATGTGGTTGTTCTTCTGCCGTGCCGACAAAACCGGAGGAAATTTCTGTTGGTAATCAGATTTTATCTTATTATGATTCCGCCGAAAAGTTTGAAAGCCGTGGTTTTGAGATTGCAGAAAAAGTAATGGATATCGACCGTGCGAAAAATTCCGTTTTAGTCAATGAAAACGGTGATGTCCGTTATATCCAAACGAACGACGGCTTTGTTTTGACCTACAAAGGAATTAAAGTCGGCGACAATATCGAAAAGGTGAAAGAATCCTTTGAAGTGGTTACCGGTCTTGGAACCCCTATGGTCACTGTTATCTTGGATAGCGAAACAGAAGAAAGTTTGGACACAACGAAGATTCCTATCACCGAAGCAAAGGACGATTGGATTTATATCACTTACTATTTGGATGAGCCGGACGGAACCATCGAAAAAATTACCATTTTCGATAGGCAAATGGCAATGTATGGCAGATAAAAAGCATACTCAAAAGAGCACTTGAGGACGCCCTCAAGTGCTCTTTTAAATTTTCATTTAAAGGTCACAACCGTAACTCCTGTCTCGCCCTCGCCGTAGCGGCCTAAGCGGTACTCTGCGACCTGCGGATGTCTCTTTAAGAACTCGCCGATCCCCGCACGCAAAACGCCCGTACCTTTGCCGTGGATAATGGTGACGGTATGCAGTGAGGACATAATCGCCTCGTCCAAGTATTTCCCGACAGCGTCAATCGCCTCTTCGAGCATCATTCCCCGTACATCCACCTCAGTTTTTGAGGTTTTGGGGTGCGCAGAAGTGACCTTATGTGTGCTCTTGGGCGTCGATTTTTCTTTCGATGCCTCTTTTACCGCCGCAAGATCAGAAAGCGCAACCTTCATTTTCATAATCCCCGCCTGCACCTGCACTTTTCCCGACTTATCCGGTGCACTGAGCGCCACCGCCTCTTGCGAAAGAGAGCGAATCATTACCAAATCTCCGGGTTTTACGTTCGTAAGCGGCTTTCCGGCGATCTTCGGTTGCTCTGCTCCGTTTTTCAGTTTTTCAGTTTTTTCACGCAGCTTTTCTCTTGCCTTTTCCGCCTGCGCCATTGCCTCCTGCATCGGCGCACTGTCACGGATGGTACGGATTTCACGCATAATTTTCTGCGAATCCTCTTTCGCCGTTTCCATCATCCGAAGCGCCTCTGTGCGAGCCTCTGAAATAATTCCGCTGCGCTTTTCCTCTGCCTCTTCAATCTCACGTCTTGCTTTATCCTTTAAGCTCTGAGCCTCACGAGCCATACGCTCGGCACGCTCACGCTCTTTTTCAGCTCTTCTTCGGCTGTTTTCAAGACCTGAAATAACATCTTCAAGTTTTACATTTTCATCGCTCACTAAGTCTTTCGCACGCCCGATAATCGCCTCTGATAATCCCAATCGTTTGGAAATAGCGAAGGCATTACTCTTACCCGGAACACCAATGAGCAGTTTATAGGTCGGCGTCAGCGTTTTTATATCAAATTCACAAGATGCATTTTCTACACCATCCGTTGAAAGCGCATAAAGTTTCAGTTCACTGTAATGCGTGGTTGCCGCCGCTTTTGCTCCACAAGCACGAATATGCTCTAAAATTGCAATTGCAAGTGCCGCACCCTCCGTCGGGTCGGTTCCTGCGCCAAGCTCGTCAGTAAGCACCAAGCTCTTATGAGTCACTCGGTTTAAGATACCTACTAAATTCACCATGTGTGACGAAAAGGTAGAAAGACTTTGCTCGATGCTCTGCTCATCGCCAATGTCTGCAAACACCTCGTCGAACACCGCAATCTTGGTTTCGTCAGTCGCACTGATATGAAGTCCGGAAAGCGCCATTAAGGTAAACAAGCCAAGCGTCTTTAAAGACACAGTTTTACCGCCCGTATTAGGACCGGTAATCACTAAAGTCTCAAACTCCTCCCCCAAACGAACATCAATCGGCACAACAGTTTTGGGGTCTAAGAGGGGGTGTCTTCCCTTTTTGATATCAATGATTCCGTCTTCGTTTAGCTGAGGTGCGTTTGCGTTTTGCGTAATGGAAAGACGTGCCTTACAGAAAATAAAATCAAGTTCGTAAATAGTTTCCGCATTTGCCTTTAAGATTTCGCTGTATTCACTCACATATGCCGTAAGTTCGGCTAAAATACGGTCGATTTCCTCTTTTTCTTTTCCGGTCAGTTCTGCCATTTCATTCGAAAGGGAAACCACCACCATCGGCTCGATAAACAGTGTCGCACCCGTGGCGGAAGAATCGTGAACAATGCCTTTGATTTCCGCCTTGCACTCCGACTTCACCGGCACAACAAAGCGGTCGCCCCGCATCGTAATAATCGGCTCCTGCAGGGCCTTTTGATAGGTTGGCGAACTGATAATTCCGTTTAAGCTTTCACGAATTTTTCCTTCCAGATTCTTAATGCTGCGCCGTATTCTTGAAAGCTCAGGGGAAGCAGAATCTGCCATTTCATCTTCGCTCACAATAGCCTCGTCAATGCGACTTGCAACAGGAGATAACGGCTCTAAGCCAGCTCCCAAAGAAAACACCGTTCCCTCTGTCAGCATCTTATCATCCTGCAGATATCCTTTGACTCTGCGCACCGTCTTAAGCATTCGACTGATGCCCAAAAGTTCCTTTTGATTCATCACGCCGCCACGCTCCGCATGCAAAAGAGCCGGTGCAACATCAAAAATCCTCATCCCCGGCGCATTACCACGCCGAAGTGCCACACCAACTGCCTCTGTTGTTTCCGCAAGCAAGGCCTCAGCCTCCGAAAGCGAACTTTTTGGCTCCAAATCTAAAATCTTCCGGCGCACCCGCTCATTTTCCGTCATCTCGGAAAGCAAGGCAAGAATTTTATCAAATTCCAGCGTCTTATATACTTTTCGGTTCATCTTCTCACCACCTGATAAAAGGAATGGCCGTACGAAATGTACCGCCACTACTCTTTATTACAGAAAAATACTGTCTTCGTCGTCGTCTTCCTCATTTGTCTGATGAGCTGCATCAGAAAAGTCCATCGGCTCATCGTCGCTCTCCGTAATGCTGTTTGCATTTTCTCCGTGGAAGAAAATCGGATCATCATCCTCCGGCTCGCCCGGCATCCCTTTTACTTTCTCTGCCGGCCGGACACGAAGCGTCGGCACATTAGGAAGTTCCACAGATTTTGCTTCTAAAAATACCATCGAGGCTCCTGTCGGTGCCTCTCCGTTTTCGATACGGGTCATCATCAGTTCAATAATATCATCGCTGACCGTTGTTAAAAAGCTGGTCGGGATGGTCAATGCCTTTCGCAGATGCGAAAGTGCATCCTCATTTTTGCCCAACTGATATTCTACCACTGCGGTATCATAATATGCCTCACGAAAGGCTGGATTTTTCTCCATCAGCTTGGCAGAGATCTCGTATGCCTCAGTAAAGCGACCGCACTTTGCATGGGTCTGAAGCATGTTATCTAAAATAACCGCATCATCTGCGTTAAAATCATAAGCTTCCACATTAAATTCCTGTGCCTTTTGCATATTGCCCTGCACCAAATATGCAAAACCGAGACTTCCGTACACAGCCGTTGTCTTATAGTTCGGGAAAATATCCTCCAGCTCTTCGACCGCTTCATACACTCTACCTTTTTTCAAAAGGATTAGTGCATGCATGGATTTTGCCCGATTTCGTTGATCCGGCTTTGTGCCGGCAAAATTCAAAATCGCAGACAAGACTTGGTCGCATTTATCTGTCCTTCCCTCACGCAGGAGGTAATATACGTACGTCATTTTTTCGTCGAACTTCATGCCCATTTTATACGCACGATCAAACCACTTCATTGCCTTGTCCCGCTCGCCCTGATTAAAATTTTTCATCGCAAAACCGATAGAAAATGCGACTCGGCGACGATAGACCAGATAAGCAATAATCAAAATAGCGAGCAAGATGCCGCCAAGCATATTACTCTGACAAGTGGAATAAACCACAAAACCACCAACAATTGCTATAATAAGATCAAACACGAAAAACCCCTCATTCCTTATTGTATTACACGATAAAGCTCAGATGCGCCGTCTTTTCCTACATGCTCAAGGACATTTAATACTTCCATCTTCGTCAGCTTTTCGCCAAACCGAAGCTCTAACATATCGCCGACCTTTACATCGTAGGACGCACGGGCAACTTTACCGTTTACCATAACACGCCCCTGGTCGCACGCTTCGTTTGCAACTGTGCGGCGCTTGATAATTCTTGAAACCTTTAAAAACTTATCGAGCCTCATATCCTTCTCCTTTATTTTTTCTCCTTGTGCACCACTGTTTTGCCAAATCATATAAGTATTTTATTAAAAGCACACAAGCAATTTCCAGCACACATAAAATCAGGCTGTTTCCGGTCGTGGAAGTCGTAAAGCAAAGCTTTAATCTCAATTCAAATATTTGAATAAACAGCGAATGAAGACCTAATACCCAAAGCGTGTTTTTCCCAAGATAAGAAAGCGCACGGGAAAAGGATAAC
>JAZSOJ010000040.1:0-6952 GCA_045536855.1 Clostridia bacterium
AGCACATGAAAAAGTTAATGTAAAAAATTTAAAAAAGGTATTGACAAATTTCCGCTCATCTGCTATAATATATAAATGTGTTAAGAAAATATGCGGATATGGCGGAATTGGCAGACGCGCATGGTTCAGGTCCATGTGAAAGCAATTTCATGGAGGTTCAAGTCCTCTTATCCGCACCAAACAGCAGAAATCCGAACCTTGTACCAATCGGTGAAGGGTTCGGATTTTTGTTATATCTTGATTATCCTAATTTTAATACACTAAACAAAATCAATGAACCGATAAAAGACTTGTTTGCAATTCATTATTGACAATAAAACAAAAGAGATTGTTTCGGCCGAGGTCCTTTCCCGATGGGATAAGCCGGGCAAGGGACTCATCGGCCCTGCCGAATACATCAAAAATGGAAATAATCAGATTGATCAGCAAGCATGACTTTTATATGTTTAATCTCGCTTGCCAGCAACTGGAACAGTGGAAAGATACACCATTTAAGAATATTTCTTTGTCTTGTAAGTTTACCCTCATTACCCTTTCAAAAGTCAAGCGCAGTAAAACCACCCAAGAATCTTACGCCAAGTCGGTTTTTAATTGTGTCTGAACCGTAAACATTTGTGAAAATCTTTGACAGGTATCGGTTTTTATTGTATAATAAATCCGTAACGAACAGATACTGTTTCCATGGGGACGCAATGGTTTCGACGGGGATGGTAAAGATTTAGGAGCGAGCAGTGGTGCGGAGCCACTATAAAATCCGTACTTTTTAAAATTAAACGCTAACACTGAATTAGCTGCTGCCTAATTAAGGCAGCTGTCCCCCGGGAAGAACTGCGCTCCCGGTAGGGGCATCATTTTGCAGTGAACGTGCGTCGGCTAAGCTTTGCACCGGCCATGAATCATGAAGCTACTGATGGTGTGAGATTGCCTGTGATCTTGCATCGGAGGGAATGTTAATCACCGGCTGCGCTCGGAGAGCCTGAATCGGCGGCATTTTCGGACAGGAGTTCGATTCTCCTCGTCTCCACCACGGCGTAGCAATCTACGTTGCAATCAAAAAGACCACTTTGGGTCATCCTCGCTAAGCGAGGATGACCCAAAGTGTTCTTTTCCCGTGATCTGATTTTTTATTTTATTCTTGCTACCCCGCTTTTTTTTGCCGCTTCTGCAACCGAAGTGGCAACCGAAACGGCAACCGACGGATGAAAAGAATCAGGAATGATGCGTTCCGGCGAAAGTTCTTCCTCCGGAATAATCGCCGCAATCGCCTTCGCCGCTGCAATTTTCATTTCATCATTAATATCGGAGGCCCGAACATCCAGTGCGCCACGGAAAATGCCCGGAAACGCCAACACATTATTGATTTGATTCGGATAATCACTTCGGCCTGTGCCCATAACTTTAACCCCTGCCGCTTTTGCCTCATCCGGCATAATTTCCGGCACCGGATTAGCCATTGCAAATACAATGGGGTCGGGTGCCATGGTCTTTATCATTTCTTTTGTTAAAACATTTGGCGCAGAAACACCAATGAATAAGTCTGCACCACAAATTGCTTCGGAAAGACCTCCCGTGATACGTTTTTGATTCGTAACTTTTGCCATCTCTGCCTGCGCCTCATTTAAGCCATCACGACCATCATACAGCGCACCGTCACGATCACAAAGAACCACATGTTTCAGTCCGTAACTCATCAAGAGTTTGGTAATAGCGATTCCCGCTGAGCCAGCACCATTGATTACCGCTGATATATTCTCCATCGTTTTCCCGACCACCTTTAAGGCGTTCATTAACGCCGCAAGGCACACAACTGCAGTGCCGTGCTGGTCATCATGGAATACGGGAATATCACACTCCTCTTTTAAACGTTTTTCAATTTCAAAACAGCGAGGAGCGGCAATATCTTCTAAATTGATCCCTCCGAATGAACCCGCCAGAAGTTTTACCGTATTCACAATTTCGTCCACATCTTTCGATCTTATGCACAAAGGAAATGCATCCACGCCGGCAAAACGCTTAAATAACACACATTTTCCTTCCATGACCGGCATCCCGGCTTCAGGACCAATATCACCCAGCCCCAAAACTGCGGTACCGTCGGTAACAACAGCAACCAGATTCCCTCTTCTTGTGTATGTATAAGAAAGATCGGGATTTTCTGAGATTTTGAGACACGGCTCAGCAACACCCGGCGTATAGGCAACGGACAAATCTTCCATGCTCTCCACTTCTGCACGGCTGATAATTTCCAGTTTTCCCCGCCACTCTTCGTGCTTTTCCAATGCAATTTCCTTGTTCGTCATTTTTTTCACCTTTCTCGTTGTATATTACAAATAATTTTATCACATATTTCTCCTAAAAGGAAGAAGTTTCAAAAAAAGATGAAAATTATCTTGTGTTGTGGTAAAATAATAAGGAAAGTAAGAATTCACACATTGACATTTCACACCCGGCAAGGTATAATGAAAGGGAACATTTGTTTGATTAAGGAGTTTTCCGTTATGGCTAAAAACGAAATTTTTATTAAGGGTGCCAAAGAGCATAACCTGAAAAATATAGATCTCACCATCCCACGTGACAAACTGGTTGTTCTAACCGATCTATCCGGTTCGGGAAAATCTTCGCTTGCCTTTGACACGATTTATGCTGAGGGTCAGCGACGCTATATGGAGTCCATTTCTTCGTATGCGCGTCAGTTTTTAGGTCAGATGGAAAAACCGGATGTGGAGCTGATTGACGGACTTTCACCCGCCATTAGTATTGACCAGAAAACAACCAGTAAAAACCCTCGCTCCACGGTCGGTACGGTCACGGAAATTTATGACTATCTGCGTCTTTTATATGCCCGTATCGGTGTCCCACACTGCCCGAAATGCGGAAAGGAAATAAAAAAACAATCGGTTGACCAAATTGTTGACCAGATTTTAGACTTAGCATCCGGCACAAAGTTTCAAGTACTTGCTCCCGTGATTCGTGGGAAAAAGGGTGAAAATCAGAAACTCTTTGAACAAGCAAAGAAAAACGGTTTTGTCCGTGTGCGTGCAGACGGAATTTTATATGATTTGTCCGAAGAAATTAAACTCGATAAAAACAAAAAGCACGATGTGGAAATTGTGGTTGACCGTCTCGTCGTCAAAGACGGTATCCGTCAGCGTCTTGCTGACTCCATTGAAACAGCCCTTTCGCTTTCGGATGATTTGGTTTTAATTGATATTATTGACGGCGAAGAGCGTATCTTTAGTCAAAGCTACGCCTGTCCCGATTGCGGCATCAGCATTTCCGAGCTTGCCCCAAGGATGTTTTCCTTTAACAATCCCTTTGGTGCCTGCCCGCACTGTGCCGGCATCGGCAGTTTAATGAAGGTCAATCCCGACCTTATTTTAGATCTGCGTCGCTCCATCAAAAATGGTGGCATTCTGCTCTCCGGTTGGGGACATGCAGACAACTCGGAAAGTGTCGCAAATACCTATTTTTCCGCTCTCGCCAAGCGCTACAACTTCAGTCTGGATACGCCTCTTGGCGAGCTCTCGGACGAAGTTTTGGATGTGCTGCTCTACGGAACACGGGGCGAAAAACTCGAGCTTTCCTACGAGCGCTCCTACGGCACGGCAAACTACCGTGCGGCTTTTGAGGGTTTAATTCCCAACATCGAAAGACGCTACAAGGAAACCAACAGCGATTACATGAAAGCGGAAATTGAAAAGCTGATGACAGTAGAAAACTGTCCGGAATGCGGCGGCAAACGCCTGCGTCCTGAGGCATTGGCAGTCACCGTCGGCGGCAAGAATATTGATGAAATTACCAAGATGTCTGTTGAGGTGGCACGGGACTTTTTCAAAAATTTAAAGCTTTCTGAGCGTGACTTTTCCATTGCACGCTTAGTCCTTCGTGAAATCAACGAGCGTCTCGGCTTTTTGGTAGATGTCGGACTCGGATATTTGACTCTATCCCGCTCATCAGGAACGCTGTCCGGCGGCGAGGCACAGCGAATCCGCTTGGCAACACAGATTGGCTCCAGCTTAATCGGCGTACTTTATATTTTAGACGAGCCGTCGATTGGTCTTCATCAGCGGGATAACGATCGCCTGCTTGCAACACTCAAGCGGCTTCGTGATCTTGGTAATACCTTAATTGTTGTTGAACACGATGAGGATACAATGTACGCCGCAGACCATATTGTCGATATCGGTCCGGGAGCCGGAATCCACGGTGGAACGGTAGTTGCCGAAGGTACGGTAGAAGAAATCAAAGCAAACCCTGCCTCCATCACCGGTCAGTATTTATCCGGCAAGAAAAGCATTCCCATGCCAAAAGAACGCCGCAAAGGTAACGGCCATTTCTTAAAGATTTGCGGAGCAAGAGAAAATAACCTAAAAAATATTGATGTTTCTATCCCGCTCGGCACCTTTACTGCTGTCACCGGAGTCTCAGGGTCAGGAAAATCTTCCTTAGTCAACGAGGTTTTATATAAGCATCTGGCTCGGGAATTAAACCGTGCCCACACTGCCCCCGGAAAAACGGACCACATCGAAGGACTGGAATATTTAGATAAGGTGATTGCCATCGACCAATCCCCAATCGGTCGCACACCACGCTCCAATCCCGCCACCTATACCGGCGTATTCTCCGATATCCGTGATGTGTTTGCGCAAACGCCGGAGGCGAAAATGCGTGGGTATAAAGCCGGCCGTTTCAGCTTTAATGTAAAAGGTGGACGATGCGAGGCGTGTACCGGCGACGGTATCTTAAAGATTGAAATGCACTTTTTACCTGATGTATATGTCCCCTGCGATGTTTGTAAGGGAAAACGCTTCAATCGGGAAACCCTGGAGGTTCACTACAAAGGAAAAAATA
The DNA here is from genome assembly GCA_045536855.1 of Clostridia bacterium. Taxonomy (GTDB): domain Bacteria; phylum Bacillota; class Clostridia; order UBA1381; family UBA9506; genus RGIG1666. Next base: position 4,852 of record JAZSOJ010000040.1, read on the forward strand.
TTTTTGAGGTGTTGGATATGACGGTGGAGGAAGGACTTGAATTCTTTGCCCCACTACCGAAAATCGCAAGAAAACTACAGACACTTTATGATGTGGGTCTATCATACATCAAAATCGGACAACCCTCAACTCAGCTATCCGGCGGCGAAGCACAGCGTGTCAAGCTTGCAACCGAGCTTTCCCGCCGCTCGACCGGAAAAACCATTTATATTCTGGACGAGCCGACGACAGGTCTCCATACCGCCGATGTGCACAAACTGTTAGAAGTGCTGGAGCGTTTAGTTGATGCCGGCAACACTGTTTTGGTCATTGAACACAATTTAGACGTCATTAAAACCGCCGACTATCTGATTGATTTAGGTCCTGAGGGCGGTGACAAGGGCGGATATGTTGTATCCTGCGGTACACCGGAAGAGGTTATGAAATGTCCGGAATCTTATACAGGACAATATCTTGCGCAATATATAAAACGAACAAAAAAATAAAGAAATGTTCCTTAATCGTAAAAAAGGATGTTATTTCCTCATTATTTTTAGTATAATAGTATGGACAACTTCTTTTGGGGAGGTTTGACATGAAAAAACAAAAAAAACACAGCCCGTTTGTCAGTTGTATCATCGCCGGCGGCGGCAGTGGCACACGAATGGGTGCAGAGATTAACAAAATATTTTTGGATTTAGACGGAATTCCGGTATTGGCACACACTCTGTCGGTATTTCAAAAGCACCCGCAGATTGATGAAATCATATTGGTTACCCGTGAATGCGATCTGTTAGGCGCAAAAGATATCGCTGAGGAATTCGATATTTCTAAATTACGTACGATTGCAGCAGGTGGCGCAAGCCGTCAGGAATCCGTAGCAAACGGGCTTTCGGAAGTAAACAAAGACGCCGTTGTCGTTTTGGTGCATGACGCCGCAAGGCCGCTGGTAAGCTCTGATGCCATCAGCGATGTAATCGAGTCTGCTCTTTCGTGCGGTGGTGCCGCTGTCGGCTCACCAATCAAATCCACAGTAAAAGAAATCAATGCCGACGGATTCATCACACGGACACCGGACCGAGAATATCTTTATGAAGTGCAAACGCCACAGGGCTTTTCGTATGAGAATATCGTGTATATGTATGCACAGGCACAAAAAAACGACATTTCCGCTACAGATGACTGCTATTTGGCAGAATATTTGGGTTTGCCTGTCAAAATGATTGCGGCAAGCTCTGATAATATTAAAATTACGACCTATGATGATTTGCTTTTGGCAGAGCTGATTGTAAACAAAAGAAAGGGGGAAGCAAAATGACAGATTTTAGAATCGGTCATGGCTATGATGTGCACCGCTTAGTGCCCGAGCGCAAACTGATTTTGGGCGGCGAAGAAATCCCGCATACTTTGGGCCTTTTGGGTCATTCCGATGCAGATGTTTTAACGCACGCTGTTATGGATGCACTGTTAGGTGCGGCTGCCCTTGGCGATATCGGCAAGCATTTTCCCGATACGGACGAGCGTTATCTTGGAATCGATTCGATGTTACTCCTTTCTGAAGTTGCAAAACTATTAGCAGAAAACGGATACACCATCGGGAATATTGATGCAACAGTCATTGCACAAAAACCAAAGCTTGCACCCTATATCGAAACAATGCGGGAAAATATCGCAAATTGTTTGGGAATTTCTTTGTCCTGCGTCAATGTAAAAGCAACCACCACTGAAAAACTCGGCTTTTCCGGTCGTGAGGAAGGAATCGCAGCACATGCGGTCTGTCTAATTCGTCAGGTATAAATCTAAATTCAGAAAGAGGTTACATATGACCGGTTTAATCTTAGAAGGCGGTGCCTTTCGAGGTCTATACACCGACGGCGTGTTAGATGCGCTCTTAGACTATAATCTCCATTTTAACTATATCATCGGCGTTTCTGCCGGCATTTCCAACGGATTTTCCTACGCCTCTTGTCAGCGAGGCAGAAATGTAGGAATCATCCGTAAATTCATCCGTGATAAACGGTATTTCGGTCTTTCCAACTATCCGAAATACGGAAGCATTTTCGGACTTGATTTTGTGTTTGGAGAAATCCCGAAAACACATGTTCCGTTTGACCACGAGGCT
>JAZSOJ010000195.1:0-3476 GCA_045536855.1 Clostridia bacterium
GTCTTTAAGTATCTGGGTCTTTCGGTCGGTTTGGTTGTGCACGATGTGGATAACACCGGACGAAAAGCGGCATATGCGGCAGATATTACCTATGGTACAAACAATGAATTTGGCTTTGACTATCTGCGTGATAATATGGTGATTTACAAAGAGCAGATGGTACAGCGTGGACAAAACTATGCCATCGTGGACGAGGTGGACTCCATCTTAATCGACGAGGCAAGAACGCCGCTCATCATTTCGGGCATGGGCGACAAATCCACGGTCCTCTATCAGCAGGCAAATCAGTTTGCAAGAGGTCTTACCTGTCACCGTGTGGCAGAGTCGGACGACAAAACACTCGATGATGATATCACGGCAGACTATATTGTAGACGAAAAGGCACATACCGCAACGCTCACCAAATACGGCGTGGAAAAGGCGGAGCGTGCGTTTAACATTGAAAATCTTTCTGATCCTGAGAATATGACGCTCCAGCATCATATCAATCAGGCGATTAAGGCGTATGGTACGATGCATCGTGACCGTGATTATGTGGTCAAGGACGGCGAGGTTATTATTGTTGACGAGTTTACCGGCCGTCTGATGTTCGGTCGCCGTTATTCCGATGGTCTTCATCAGGCAATTGAGGCAAAGGAAAATGTGAAGGTGGAGCGTGAGAGTAAGACGCTGGCAACCATTACGTTCCAGAACTATTTCCGTCTGTACCGGAAGCTTTCCGGCATGACCGGTACGGCACAGACGGAGGAAACCGAATTTCAGGATATTTATAAGCTCGATGTTATTGTCGTTCCCACTAATAAGCCTCTGGCAAGAGAAGATTTGGCAGACGCAGTTTATAAGAATGAAAAAGGCAAGTTTGAGGCGGTTGTGCGTCAGGTGACAGAGTGTCACAAAAACGGTCAGCCGGTCCTGGTTGGTACGGTTACAATTGAAAAATCGGAGATGCTGTCTGCGATGCTCAAGCGAAACGGTATCAAGCACGAGGTCTTAAATACTAAATATCACGAAAAAGAGGCAGAAATCATTGCGCAGGCAGGTAAATTCGGTGCGGTTACGATTGCAACGAATATGGCGGGCCGAGGTACCGATATTATGCTTGGTGGTAATGCCGAGTTTATGGCAAAGCACGAGATGAAGCGGCTGGGCTTTACCGACGAAATGATAACGGAAGCCATGGGCTTCGGTGAAACGGCGGACGAAGAAATTTTAGCTGCACGTAAAACTTTTCAAGAATTACTTGCAAAACACAAAGAAGAAATTGCGCCTGAGGCAGAAAAGGTGCGTGCTGCCGGCGGCTTGTTCATCATCGGTACGGAGCGTCACGAATCCCGCCGCATTGACAATCAGCTGCGTGGTCGTGCCGGCCGTCAGGGTGACCCCGGTGCGTCAAAGTTCTATATTTCATTAGAGGACGATTTGATGCGCCTGTTTGGATCTGAGCGCATTTCACGACTCGTCGAGGGACTGGGACTTAGCGAAGATCAGCCGATTGAGCATTCGATGCTGACCGGTGCGATTGAAAATGCGCAAAAACGTGTCGAGGGAAGAAACTTCCAGATTCGTAAGCACGTGCTTCAGTATGACGACGTCATGAATCAGCAGCGTGAGGTTATCTACGGCGAGCGTCAGAAAGTGCTTTCCGGCGAAAGTGTAAAAGACAGCATCTTGAATATGCTTGGTGACCTTGTGGATTCGGCGCTCCTTTTATATACAGGTGAGAGCGATGTGCCGGACAACTGGAACCTTACGGGCCTCGTTGAATACTTGGAGCAGGAGTTTATCCCGCAAGGCGAGCTTTCCATCTCCCGTGAGGAATTGGAAACCATCAGCCGAGAGGATATCAAGGAGCGTGCGCTTTCGATTGGCTATCGTGTCTATGAAGAGCGTGAGGCGGAAATCGGCACAGAAAATATGCGTGAGCTCGAGCGTGTGGTATTGCTTCAAGTCGTAGACGCCAAATGGATGGATCATATTGACGATATGGATCAGCTCAGAAACGGCATCAACTTAAGAGCCTATGCACAGCGTGACCCGGTGGTTGAGTATAAGTTTGAAGGCTTTAATATGTTTGATGATATGATTGCGGCGATCCGTGAGGATACCGTCAAGATTATTTACCACGCACGCATTTCGGCACCGCCGGAGCGTGAACAGGTCGCAGAGCCGGTTTCGGCCGGTCTTGCCGGAGAGGTGGAGAAAAAGCCGGCAAAGAAAGCAGAAAAGGTCGGCAGAAATGACCTTTGTCCCTGCGGTTCGGGGAAAAAATATAAAAAATGCTGCGGTGCGGGGGAGGAATAATCGCCTCGGCCGTAAATCATAGACTTAAAGGATGTGAAAAAATGATTGAATTCGACCAATACCGTCTGGATTTAGACGCAATGAAGAAGGATATTATTGAAATGAGGGATTCACTTTGAAGTCCCAAAAACAGAGCAGAAAATAGAAGAGTTAGAAGCCGTCTCAGCAGAGGCTGGTTTTTGGGATGACATGGAGCGTTCGCAGAAGATTCTGCAGGAGCTCAAACAGGCAAAAGACAAGGTAGAGCGCTACCGTCGTCTTTCGGGCGACTGGGAAGACATGGTGACCTTGGTGGAGCTTGCGATTGAGGCAGATGACGATTCGATGCTTGACGAAATAGCCGAAGGCTATCAGGCACTCATCGACGAGCTTGAAACAATGAAGCTTGAAACGCTTCTTTCGGGAAAATATGACCGCAATAATGCAATTATTGCGCTTCATCCGGGCGCTGGCGGTACCGAGGCGCAGGATTGGGCGCAGATGCTCTATCGGATGTATCAGATGTGGGCAGAGCGCCGTGGTTTTTCCGTGGAGACGCTTGATTATTTGGCGGGCGATGAGGCAGGAATTAAGAGCGTAACGATTTTGGTCAAGGGCGAAAATGCCTATGGCTACGCAAAGAGCGAAAAGGGAATTCACCGCTTGGTGCGCATTTCGCCGTTTGACTCCTCGGGCAGACGCCATACCTCGTTTGCATCGGTGGATGTCATGCCGGAAATGGACGATGATATTGAAATCAATATCAATCCCGATGATTTAAAGGTGGATACCTTCCGTGCCAGCGGTGCAGGTGGACAGCACATCAATAAAACCGATTCTGCGATCCGTATCACGCATATCCCCACGGGCGTGGTGGTTGCCTGCCAGACCGAGCGCTCACAGCATCAGAATCGGGAGAATGCAATGAAGATGTTAAAGGCAAAACTTGTGGAAATGGCAGAGCGTGAGCAGAAAGAGAGAATTGAGGACTTAAAGGGCGATATGAAAGATATTGCCTGGGGAAGTCAGATTCGCTCGTATGTGTTCCATCCGTACAACATGGTCAAAGACCACCGAACCGGCTATGAGGTTGGTAATATCGGTGCGGTGATGGACGGAGATTTAGATGGTTTTGTCAATTCATACTTAAAGGCAGCAAGCCTTGGAACGCTGAATTTAAAATAAAAAAAGCACCC
>JAZSOJ010000034.1:0-14862 GCA_045536855.1 Clostridia bacterium
CAGGAAGCTCTAAGCAAAGTCTTTTTAGGGGATAGCGATACTGGCGCACCATATACACATTTCCGTCCGCATCCACGGGTACGATTGCTACCCCGCCCGGATGCTCTACGACCTCACGGGTTGCCGTCGAGCCATTCGGAAGCTCGACAGTATCCCGCCGCACACGAATCACACGTCCGTCAAACAGTTTTTCACTGCCAATTGTTTTTTCCGTCATGTCCATATTATATTTCCTCCTCTAAGGACTCAAGCCACTTGCGCTCTTTGTCGGTCAGGGGTGCGCTTTCAAGCATATCCGGTCTTTTTTTCAGCGTTCTCAAAATAGATTCTTTTCGCTTATATTCCATAATGTTTTTATGGTGACCCGAAAGCAAAATTTCAGGCACTGTCTTTCCTAAACATTCGGGCGGTCTGGTATACTGTGCATGCTCTAACAGTCCATCAAAATGTGACTCATGAGCATAAGCTTCCTCCGAGCTTAATACCCCCGGAATGAGTCTTCCCACCGCATCAATCAGCGCCATAGCAGGAATCTCTCCACCTGTCAGCACAAAATCGCCCATAGAGATTTCTTCATCTACAATTTCCTCTAAGACTCGCTCATCCACGCCCTCATAATGACCGCAAAGCAGGATTAAATGTTCCTCTTTTGACAGGCGGACGGCGGTCTGTTGGTCGAATACCTTCCCCTGTGGAGAAAGGTAAATCACCTTTGGCTTTTTCGCAAGCCCTTCCGTTACGCTTTGCCACGCACGATAAATTGGCATTGCCTGCATCACCATACCCTCACCGCCACCATAGGGGTAGTCATCTACACGATTGTGCTTATTTTCTGCAAAATCACGGATATTAGTATAGCGAACATCTAAAATTCCTGCCGTCTGCGCCCGACCGATGATGCTTTCTGAAAGCACAGCACGCATCATATCAGGAAACAAAGTCAAACAATCAAAACGCATACTCATTCTACTACCTCTGCATCCAAAAGCCCCGCCGGAAGCTTTACATCCATACGGTTTTCTTCAACATTTACCTCTAAGACGACATCGGGAATGACCGGAATCAGGATAGACTTTCCATCCGTTGTTTTAATATCATACACGTCGTTAGCACCTGTCTGGAATACATCCTGAATTTTGCCGAGGAGCTTTCCTTCTTCAAACACTTCCATGCCGATTAAATCTGCGATATAGTATCTGCCCTCAGGAAGCGGCACTTTCTCTGTATATACCGTCGTACCTTTATAGTTTTCTGCCTCATTCATATCTGCGATTTCACGAAAACGTACAATCAGACAGTTTTTATGTATCCGACTATCGGTCACGTGCAGTTCTTTGCCCCCGGAAAGATAAAAGATATCCAGCTCCAAGAGCTCTTCCATATCATCCGTCCACGGATTGATTTTTACTTCGCCTCGGATGCCGTGGGTATTGACTATCTGGCCAACCTCAATTAAATCTACCATCTGTCGTCCCTTTCCTTTCACGCTGATCTAAACTTAAAATGAGGTCCGGCTTGCTTCCTGCTTCGCCGGACCTTTTAAAATTACGATACGGATTCTTCTGCGATTGCTTTTGATTGTTCTTTTTTGGAACGCAAAGCGAGGCGTGGGCGTTCCTTATTTGTAATACATTCTTTGGTAATCGTACATTTTGTCACATTCTTCTCTGATGGCAACTCATACATGATATCGAGCATACTTTCTTCCATAATGGAGCGAAGTCCACGTGCACCGGTTTTTCGATCGAGTGCTTTCTGCGCAATTGCCTCCAGCGCATCTTCTGTGATTTCAAGTTTTACACCGTCAAGTTCAAGCAGCTTGGCGTATTGCTTGGTGATTGCATTTTTCGGTTCACAAAGAATACGGACAAGTGCCTCTTTATCCAACATTTCCAACGTGGAAATAATTGGCAGACGGCCAATCAGCTCCGGAATTAAGCCGAATTTTAACAAGTCTTGCGGTTCAATTTTTGCAAGCAGTTCATCCACTTTTCGATCCTGCTTACCGATGACCTGTGCGCCGAAGCCTAAGGATTTTGAACCAATTCGATCCGAAACGATTTTCTCAATACCTTCAAATGCTCCACCGCAGATAAATAAGATATTCGTCGTATCAATTTGCAAAAATTCCTGATGCGGGTGCTTTCTCCCGCCTGTTGGCGGAACAGAAGCAACGGTTCCTTCCAAAATTTTCAACAGCGCCTGTTGGACACCCTCACCACTGACATCACGGGTAATCGATGTATTTTCTGATTTTCTCGTAATTTTATCAATTTCATCGATGTAGATGATACCACGCTGTGCATCCTCAATAGAGCCATCCGCTGCCTGAATCAACTTAAGAAGAATGTTTTCCACATCTTCGCCGACATAACCCGCTTCCGTCAGCGTAGTCGCATCAGCAATCGCAAACGGCACATTCAATATTTTCGCCAAAGTTTGTGCCAAAAGCGTTTTACCAGAACCGGTCGGACCCAAGAGCAAAATATTCGATTTCTGAATATCTACATCTCCGATCTGGCGCTTGCTTTCCATCCTCTTATAATGGTTATAAACGGCAACAGAAAGCGTTTTTTTCGCACCATCCTGACCGATAACATACTGATCCAGCACCTCTTTGATTTGTTTCGGTGTCGGAAGGCCCTCTAAGCTTACCTCCATATCGGACAAATCAAAATTATCGCCCATATAACGATTGCACATCGCAATACATTCATTACATATATTCACATTCGGACCCTTAAAAAGCTTCAGGACCTGACTTTCATACATGCCGCAAAAACTGCAACGCGGCTCCTTATGCTCATTTACATTCGACAATCTGATAACACCCCGTTTCAAATTATTTGGGTAAAGGCTTGTGCCTCGATACAGCGGTTCTCCGCCTTTCAAAATCATAAAGAGGCTGTCCGTAGTGTGGCAGCCTCTTCGTTTTTTCTTTAAGCTTTCTCGCCACGAGAGGTAATCACTTCGTCGATCAAGCCATATTCTTTTGCCTCGATAGCAGACATAAAGTTGTCTCGCTCGGTGTCCTGCTTGATCACGTCAAGCGGTTTTCCGGTGCGCTCACTTAAAATCTGATTCAATTTATCCTTGATGCGCAGGATTCGGTCTGCGTGGATTTTAATATCCGTCGCCTGTCCCTGCATTCCGCCCAAGGGCTGATGAATCATAATTTCGCTGTTAGGAAGCGCAATACGCTTGCCCTTTGCGCCTGCTGCAAGTAAAAATGCACCCATGCTGGCAGCCATACCGATACAAATGGTAGACACATCGCACTTTATGTATTGCATTGTGTCATAAATTGCCATGCCTGAGGTAATAGAACCACCGGGGCTATTGATATAAAGCTGGATATCTTTATCCGGGTCTTCGCCCTCTAAATAAAGCAGCTGTGCTACTACGAGGCTTGCCGTAACATCATTGACCTCTTCGCCCAAAAAGATAATTCTATCTTTTAACAGGCGGGAATAGATGTCATAGGAACGCTCGCCTCTCGAGGTCTGCTCTAAAACCATTGGTACCAAACTCATATTATGACCTCCCTCATTGGATCTTATGGCTCTTTTTATTCACAAAAATCATTCTGCGTCTTTTTCTGCCTTAGCTTTTGTTGTTTTCTTCGCCGTTGTTGTGGTCTTCTTCGCAGCGGTTTCTTTCTTAGCCGCAGTTGTGGTGGTTTTCTTTGCCGTTGTGGTTTTCTTTGCTGCCGGCTTTTTCTCTGCAGTTTCTTTTGCTGCAGTTTTCGTCGTTGTCTTTTTCGCTGCCGGTTTCTTTTCGCCGTCTGCGGTTTTAGCAGCTGCTTTCTTTGCCGGAGCCTTTGCTTTCGTCCAGCTTGCGTTTTCTACGATGAACTCTGAAGCCTTGGAAAGCTTTAAGTCAGCCTTGATATTTTCAATATCTTCTTCCCGCAGGAGTGCCTTGATCTTATCCAACTCCATATTGTAAGCGGCTGCCATTTCAGTAAGATTCTTTTCTACATCTTCTTCGCTTACTTCGATATTTTCAATCTTAGCGATCTCCTCAAGTGCCAGCGTTGCTTTTACCTGGCGCTCTGCCATCGGCTTCATCTGCTCTTTGTACTGCTCGATATTGGAGCCTACATAGGTCAGATACTGTTCAAAGGAAAGGCCCTGCTGGGACATTCTCATGTTATTATCGCTGATGATGCTTTCGATGCGCTTATCAATCATGCATGCCGGAACATCAACAGTCATACCCTCTACAACCTTTTCAATTGCAGCATTCTCTTTGTCCTGCTTGGTATGTTTTTCCGCTTCCTCTTCCATTTTTGCCTTAATATCAGCTTTTAATTCGTCCAAAGTATCAAATTCGCTGACGTCTTTTGCAAATTCATCATCGAGTGTCGGAAGCTCTTTATATTGTATGCTGTTTACCTTTACTTTGAACACAGCAGGCTTGCCCTTTAATTCTTCTGCATGGTATGCTTCCGGGAAAGTGACATTTACATCAAACTCATCGCCGATATTTTTGCCGACAATCTGATCTTCAAAGCCCGGAATGAAAGAACCGGAACCGATTTCCAGGTCATGGTTTTCTGCTTTTCCGCCCGGGAAAGCAACGCCATCGGTAAATCCTTCGAAGTTGATGTTTGCGATGTCGCCTTCTTTAACTGCTCTGTCTTCCACACTAACCAAACGGGAATTGCGCTCCTGGCGGCGTGCAAGCTCTGCGTCTACGTCAGCATCAGATACAGTATGCTCAATATTTTCAAGTTTCATACCCTTATATTCACCTAAAGTTACTTCCGGCTTTACGGTTACAGTGACACTTAAAACGAGGTCTTTGCCGGAACCAATTTCCTTTACATCGAGTTTCGGCACGTCCACCGGCTCAATTGCCAACTCACGAACAGCTTCCGTATATGCATCCTGACATACGAAATCAACAGCGTCATCATAAAAGATTGCTTCGCCGTAAGTTTTTTCAATCAGTTTTCTCGGAGCTTTACCCTTTCTGAAGCCACGAACCGTAATGTATTTTACATTTTTACGGAACGATTTTTCCATAGCTTCATCAAATTTTGCCGCCGGAACCGTCATGGTAATCTCGACAACATTGTTTTCTTTTTTCTCTAATACGTTAGACATATTGCCCTTGTCCTCCCTGTTTCTCTCTTTTTATATCCATTGGGATATTATACCACAATTCATACCCGTTTTTCAATACCTATTTTTATTATTTTCAAATAATTCTCATTCCCAGCGCCGCTCGGCATCAAAACCGTAAGCAAATGCCACCTCGAGTTCATCACTCGCTGCAATATTCTGCGGCAAAACCAGCCATCCGTTGCCATCCAAATCGAGACCTGCGGCCCAATAAGCCTGCCAGACCAGATGGGAACAATGCGTGGATTGAATCACATTTTGGTGCTGCTTGTCCTTTTGAAGCAAACCCACAAAAAGACTGTAGTCCACGCCTACCAAATGTTCTTCCGCAAATTTTGCTGCTTTTATCGCAAGTTCCTCACGTTTCGGTCTTAAAATCAAAAGCGAGGGGTACTTTTTCCATTTTGCAACTCTTTGTACCGACGACTTTTCTCCCAAAAGGACAGACTCCACTGTTTTCCCTTTTGCTGCATCTATAACAATAGCCGCATGTCCATGCCGAAAACCCAAGGTATGCGTCGCACGGGTAATTAAAATATCCCCGTCACGAAGCGGCGGAAGAACTATCTCTTCCCCCTGGATTGTTTCTTCCTTCGTGGTCGGGAAAAATATAAATTCACTTCGGTGCTCTATCGGTTCGAAATATTGTTCCTGAAAAGCCAAAATAGCATCACGAAAAGAGAACGTGTCCTTTCGGATGTCTTCAATTGCCGATGCCCCGAGACCTGTCTGGCAGAGCAGATAGCGATAATCGTTCTCTGTCAGCGTTTCCTTTTGCAAAACTGCTGTAATATCCTCTTTTCCTGTCATCGGCATTTGTCGTACCGCAAACTCATTTCGCAACAGATTCCCAAGAAACAGAAGTGCAAAAAACAGCACTGCTACCCACATCACAACTCTTTTTTTCATCCTCTGCATTCCTCTCATTTTCTTTCTGTTTTATTGTATCAAAAAATAGAAAAAATGCAAGTCCTCCGCTATACTTACGAATATTTTTCCGCTTTTTTCACATACTACCATCAAAAAGGAGGAATTTTTTAGATGTTAAAGCGCGCACGCATTATTTGCATCATTGCAGTCCTCGTGGCTTTGATTTGCGCCATCGTCATCTCTTCCACACAAAAAAATAAGGATAAACACTACGCTCGTGCCGTCATGGTATCAGCAAATATTGATCCGTTAGGAGAGCTATATGAAAAAAAATATGACCAATGAACAATATCAAAAATATGTCGACAAAAAAACGCCGAATTCAACCTTGGCAAAGGACCTCTTTTTCGCTTTCTTAGTCGGCGGACTGATTTGTGTTATCGGGCAGGGAATTGCCGATGGATATCGCACGATTTTTCTTTCGGAAGAAATCGTTTCTGCCGCCACTTCTATCACTTTAATTTTTCTCGGTGCATCTCTGACCGGTCTGGGCGTATATGACCGCATCGCAAAATTTGCCGGTGCAGGTACCATTGTCCCCATCACCGGCTTTTCCAATTCCATCGTTTCTCCTGCTATGGAGTTTAAAAGCGAAGGCTTAGTGTTGGGGCTTGCCGCAAAAATGTTCGTTATTGCCGGTCCCGTTTTGGTGTATGGAATTACGGCTTCTGTTGTTGCAGGAATTTTCTACTTTTTATTATCTGCCATTTAGTCAATATTGCCTTTTTGGCTCTGTACGAGTACTTTTTGCCTCGTCAAAACCTTGCTTGCACCTTTTTTATACAAAAAACGCCTTTTCAAAACGAAAAGGCGTTTTATTTTTGTTTATCAACTATCAATCAGCGCTAAACGGCAAAAGTGCAATATGTCTTGCACGCTTAATTGCCTCTGTGAGCTGTCTCTGATGTTTTGCGCAAGTACCGGTGATTCTTCTCGGAAGAATCTTTGCACGCTCAGAAACAAAACGACGCAATTTAGCTACATCTTTGTAATCGATATAATCAACCTTATCCTGACAGAATGCGCAGACTTTTTTCTTTGCCTTGCGAGTTCTGTTCATTGGTCTTTCAGCCATGATGTTACCTCCTTTAACAACAAATTACGTTCTTGTTTGATTAAAAGGGCAAATCTTCCTCTTCAATCGGCATGAATCCGTCGATATCCCCGCCAGTGGACGGAGTCTCCGGCATCATACCACCGGTAGAAGGAGCTGCCTGCGGAGCATAGCCGCCTGCACCCTCTGTTTTAGACTGTGCAAACTCTACGTGGTCAACCACAACCTCAGTTGCATAGCGTTTGTTGCCGTTTTGGTCATCCCAACTACGGGTCTGGATACTGCCGTCTAAAGCAATCCGGTCGCCCTTTTTGAAATAACGAGAAACGAACTCGCCACCTTGTCTCCACGCAATACAGCTGATAAAATCAGCCTGACGTTCCCCGTTCTGCGCAAATCTGCGGTCACAAGCAACCGTAAAATTACACACGCTGACACCCGACGGTGTCGTACGAAGTTCAGGGTCTCTTGCCAATCTGCCTACTAAAACTACTCTGTTCATGAAGATTACCCTCCCGGCTAATTTTCGTTAGCTTCTTTTCTTTTTGTCTTCTTTTTTAATGACAATGTTTCTTAAGATGCCATCGGTAATGTTGTAGATTCTCTCCAGCTCAAGCGGAAAGTCCGGCTTTGCACTGAAATTAACCAAAACATAGTAGCCTTCGGTTTTGTCATTGATCGGGTATGCGAGTTTTCTCTTGCCCCATTCGTCAACAGATTCAATCTCGCCTGCCTCGGAAATCAATGATTTGAACTTCTCAACAAGTGCCGTAATCTTGTCTTCCTCTAAAGAAGCATCTACGATAAAAATTGTCTCGTACTTATTGATTACATCAACCATTATTTTCACCTCCCTTTGGACTTTGGCCCTGCACATCTTGATGCAGAGCAAGGATGCGCATAAATATGCTCTTAACATTATAAACGAAAAAAAAGGCTTTGTCAAGAAAAATTTAGCTAAATTTAGCATTTTTCCCGCAAAGCCTAATCCTTTTTATTTTTACAGATTTTCTATTAAACCATAAACTGCAGAAAGTGCTTCTTCTACCTTTGATGCATCTTTTCCGCCTGCCTGCGCAGAATCCGGCTTACCGCCGCCACCGCCGCCTGCAATTTTAGCAATCTCACGGATGATATTGCCGGCATGTGTACCCTTTGCCACCGCCGCCTTGGTTGCCATAGTGATAAATGAAACCTTGCCGTCTGCTACGGAAGCAAGTGCGATAAAGCCGCAATCCAGTTGATCCTTTAAGGAATCACCGAGCGTACGAAGTGCATCCATATCCGCACCGTCGAGTTTGCCCGTTACAACCGTAATGCCACCGATTTCTTTTGCGTTATCCAACAGTTCACCCAAAGAGCCTTTGGCAAGCTTTGCATTTAAGCTTTCAATTTGAGAATGTGCCGCCTTTAATTCTTCGGTTACGGTCTGTGCTCTCTTTGCCAGATCCTTCGGCGTACACTTTAAGGTTTCTGCTGTATGATGAATCACGCTCTGGAGTCCATAGATCTCCTTAATGACACCCATACCGGTCGTTGCTTCGATTCTGCGGACACCGGCAGCAACACCGCCTTCAGATAGAATCTTAAACAGACCGATTTCCGAAGTATTCGATGCGTGGCAACCGCCGCAGAGCTCGACGGAATAATCTCCCATCGAAACAACACGAACAACGTCGCCGTATTTGTCGCCAAACATTGCCGTTGCACCTAATGCTTTTGCATCCGCAATCGGCATATTTTTCCACTCAATCGGCATCGCCAAGAGGATATGCTGATTCACTTCCATTTCAATCGCAGCTAAGTCATCTGCGCTGATTGCTTCATTGTGGGTAAAGTCAAAACGCATCCGGTCCGGGGTAACCAAGGAACCCGCCTGACCCACCTGTGCACCAAAACGGTTTTTGAGCGCCTTATGGAGCAAGTGCGTCACACTGTGGTTTCTCTGAATTGCACGACGGGTGGTAGCATCCACGCTTGCGCAAATGGTATCGCCCACAGAAAGCTGACCTTCCTTGATTTCAACAACATGATAATATTTTCCGTCCGGTGTCTTTTTCGTGTCGGTCACACTTGCCTCGAAGAGTTTACCGGAAAGCATGCCGATATCGCCAACCTGGCCGCCACCCTCACCGTAAAACGGAGTTTTATCAAAAACGGCAATCACGCTACTTCCCTCACGGGCAGACAGAACTTTTTCGCCGTCGGCAATCAGTTCAATGACCTTAACCTCAGCCTCAAGAGAGTCGTAACCAACAAATTCGGTCGGAGTTACGCCTGCTAAGATATCTGCAAGCTTATCATCCCAGCCGACTTCTCCCATCTTCGCACGAGCCGCACGGGCACGCTCACGCTGTGCCTGCATTTCTCTGTGGAAGCCTTCTTCATCAATTTCAATTCCCTTTTCCGCTAAAATCTCACGGGTCAAATCAATCGGGAATCCATAGGTGTCATAAAGCTTAAATACATCTTCACCGGCAAAAATCGTGTTCTTCTCAATACCGTCAAGCATACGGTCATCTAAAAAGCTGTTTAAGATTGCAAAACCGGCATCAATGGTCTGCATAAAACGCTCTTCTTCCGTACGGATGATGTTTTTAATGGCTTCTTTCTTCTCACCCAGCTCCGGATATGCACCCTTGGATTCATTGATAACGGTATCGGCAAGTTCTGACAGAAATGCGCCGTCAATGCCCAACAGTTTTCCGTGACGTGCCGCACGGCGCAAGAGTCTGCGCAGGACATAGCCTCTGCCTTCATTGGACGGCAACACGCCATCGGACACCATAAACACCGTACTTCTGATATGGTCTGTAACCACACGGATGGAAACATCGGTGTTATCGTCTTTTTTATACTCAACCTTTGCCATTTCGCAAACTTTATCACGAACATTCTTAATGGTATCAACATCAAAAATAGAGGTTACGCCCTGCATAATGCAAGCGATACGCTCCAGGCCCATTCCGGTATCAATATTCGGATGTGCCAGTTTTTCATAAGTGCCGTCTTCCTGTTTGTCAAACTGGGTAAATACGAGGTTCCAGAACTCAACAAAGCGGTCACATTCACAGCCAACTTTACAATCAGGTGAGCCACAGCCGTTCTCTTCCCCACGGTCAAAATAAAGCTCCGAGCAAGGACCGCAAGGACCGGTTCCGATTTCCCAGAAGTTATCCTCTTTGCCCATACGGACGATGTGCTCCGGCGCAACGCCGACATGCTTGGTCCAGATATCAAACGCCTCGTCGTCATCTTCGTAAATGGTAACCCAAAGCTTATCCACCGGCATCTTCATAACCTCGGTAGCAAACTCCCAAGCCCATTTGGTTGCATCGTGCTTAAAATAATCTCCAAAAGAGAAATTACCGAGCATTTCAAAGAAAGTACCGTGACGTGCGGTTTTACCTACACGTTCTATATCCGGCGTACGGATACATTTCTGGCAGGTTGTTACACGCTTAGACGGCGGAATCTGTCTGCCGGTAAAGTAAGGCTTTAAAGGTGCCATGCCTGCATTGATCAAAAGAAGACTCGGGTCATTTTCCGGCACGAGCGAAAAACTCGGCATACGATAATGCGCCTTGCTTTCAAAAAAAGACAAATATTTTTCTCTGATTTCATTAAGTCCTAACTTTTCCACTTCAATTCTTCCTCTCATACCGAAACGGCATTTTTCTCAGTATAACACAATTATGTTGATTTTATCATATTCCGTCATAAGATTCAATAGTTTTTTACCGCTTTTGAAAAGTTTTTATAAAAAAAGGCGGGATATTTTCCCGCCTAAAAAGTTCTTAAAACTCCGTATCGATATACTTTGCTGCAGAGTAAACTGCAACGGCTCCGTCTGCTGCTGCGGCAATCACCTGACGCAGCGGTTTTTTTCGCACATCGCCTGCCGCATAAACCCCCGGCACGCTGGTTACGGTATCTTCACCCGCCGCTACATAGCCGCCATCTAACGTCAGTTGCTCTCCGAAAAGTTCCGTATTGGGTTTCGTGCCAACAGCAACAAATATGCCGCTGACAGCAAGCTCCGTGCAGGCGTCCGTTTTGACATTTCGCACTAAAACAGAAGTCACTGTTTCTTCGCCCTCAATTTTTTCTGCCACGGTATCAAGAACAAGTTCGATGTTTTCCGTTTCTCTGACCTTATCCTCTAATACTTTTGCGCCCCGGAAGCTGTTTCTGCGATGAATTAAGTAAATTTTACTGCAATAACGGGACAAAAACAAAGCATCCTCTAAAGCCGTATCGCCACCGCCGACTACAGCGACATCCTTTCCCTTAAAAAATGCGCCGTCACAGGTGGCACAATAGGAAACACCCATACCACGCAAGCGTTCTTCTCCGTCAACGCCCAACATTCTCGGCTCAGCACCCGTACAAAGGATTACCGTTTTCGCCTCATATTCTTCCTTTGCTGTTTTGACCTTTTTCACTTTTCCGGCGAGGTCCACGCTCTCAATTTCTTCATATCGGATATCGGCTCCGGCATTTTTCGCCTGCTCCTCCATATTGAGTGCAAGATCAACGGCACTTATACCATTAGGAAAGCCAATATAATTTTCAAGAGTTGTGGTGGTCATCATCTGCCCACCGGCAAACATTTTTTCAAATAAAACGGCATGAAGCCCCGCCCGTGCCGCATAAAGTGCCGCATTAAGACCGGCAGGACCGCCGCCGACAATAATCAAATCAAGCATCTTCTTCCTCCTTTGCCTCTTTTTCCGTCGGTGTCAAAAGCTCACGCATTTTTTGATACATTCCCAGCGGGTCACGCTTAAAATGGCGGCGCATGCGAATCGCCGTCTCACGGCTTCCCGCAAATAAGGACAAAGTCAAAAGCTCACGTCTGCCCTCTTTCAGTTCGATATCTAAATTATATACATTTCGTCCCGACGGTGTGATATCGCAACGAAGCTGCGCCTTTTCCTTTTCTCTGCGGAAATATTCATCAATGGTATTGCGCAAGCTACTTCTGACACTCACCATAATCTTATCTTCAAACATATCAATCAGTTCTTCGCCGCTCTGCGTGAGCTCATATTTGTCCATTTCATCACGCCACACCGTTTTCATGTGGTTATCGGTCAACGCCAAAGTGATGACGCTGCAAAGGTCAATAAAGTCCACAGATGTCGCCTGCAACATAAAATGTTTCAGTTCAATATCGCTGATTGGAATTTCGCTGTACCGAATGGAATATAAAATCGCCAGCCGGATTTCTGCCGGGTCATTCAAACGATAATACACATTCTCCAAAATATTCTTCTTCATAAGCAAATCCCCTCACATACATCCATTCCCTGAATGTAATCTCTTTTCTCCATTTCATTCACAATCTCATCATAGACACTGCGCCAACTTGCATTGAAGTTTTCCACCACGCTGATTTCCTCCGGAGCCCGTCCAATTAAGCGATGAACGGCAATGTCGGGATGGATGTTTTTCAAAAACAAAAGCGCACGCTCCACATACTCTTCTCTTAGAGGAGCGTCAACTTCACCACGGGCATACAACTCAGCTAAAACTGTGCCTTTTAATATGTTGAGAGAATGTAATTTCACACCATCCGCACCCACTGCCGAAATGAGTTGCGCAGTCCTTATGACATCCTCCCGCATGTCCCACGGCAAGTTAAGAATCACATGAACGCAAAACGGCAAATCGTATGTCTTGCACAAGACAGCCGCACGAATAAAATCCGCCACGCTGTGTCCCCGATGAATCTTCTTTAACGTTTCATCATTTGCTGACTGTAAGCCGAGCTCTAAGCTCATTCGAACGCCTGCTTTTTCTCCCACTTCCCACATCTCCAGCAAGTGTTCTTTCGTCAGGCAGTCCGGACGGGTGGATACCGAAATTTCAACAATGCCCTCTGCTGCAGCCTGCTCCAGTCGGTTTCTAAATTCGTCAAGAGGTACATAGGTTCCGGTGAAGTTCTGAAAATAAGCAATGAACTTTTTTGCCTTATATTTTTCACCGATATAGGCACGGTTCTTACAAAGCTGTTCGGAAATCGAAAGCGTATTGGAAAGAGCATCATAATCTGCTCCCGACTCTGCGCAATAAATACATCCGCCTGTGCCGATTTTCCCGTCACGGTTCGGGCAGGTACCGGGCAGATTGATCGGCAGTTTATACACTTTTTCCCCATAGGTCTCTTTTAAGTAATCCGAATAAAAATAAATGCGTCTTTTTTCGCTTACTCTTACACTCTCACTCATTATTACACATCCTTATTTTATTTATATCATCTTTCCGCCGAAAAATCAATAAAAGAATCGTGAATTCTGTTGAAAATGTATTTTTTTTGTGTTATACTAAATTCCATAAAATAGAAATTACGCTCGCTCTCGGCGAGCTCTTTTTTCAAAGGGGTGTTTGGTTGTGAAGCGGATTACCAGTCCGGAAAATTCCGTCGTAAAAGCACTGCGAAAACTGGAGAAAAAGAAATACCGGGAAGATTGCGGTCTGTTTGTTGTGGAAGGTCTGCGTGCCTGCTCACTCGCAGCAAATTCACCGTTTGCCATAGAGGCATTTTATCTTGCGGAATCGTTTTTAGCAGAGGTTCAGGAGGACAATCGTTTTTGGGAAACATTTCCCTGTTATGTTTTTACCGACAAAATTTTTTCCTCTGTTTGCGATACGCAAACACCGCAGGGAATTTTATGCACTGCTAAAATGGCACCAAAAGCGGATATTTCAAAACACAATCGCTACCTCTATTTAGACAATGTGCGTGATCCCGGAAATGTTGGAACCATCATCCGAACAGCCGACGCACTTGGTTTTGAATGCGTTCTGCTTTCCGAAGGTTGTGCCGATTTATATTCACCCAAAGTCATTCGTTCCACGATGGGTTCAATCTTTTCTGTCAAGACCGCTACAGACTGTAGCGCCACCACTTTGAAACAACTGCAAAAAAGCGGCTGCCAACTTGTTTCCAGCGCTTTGACCGACACCTCATGTAATTTGTATGAATCTAACTTGGGCGAGCGGATTGTTTTTGTTGTTGGGAATGAGGCAAATGGTGTCAGCGATGAAATTCTCGACCTTTCTGACCTTACCGTAAAAATCCCGATGGTTGGCGAGGCCGAATCCTTTAATGTTAGTATTGCGGCGGCGCTTTTGATGGGCGAGGTCGCACGGAGGTCGTATGAAAAACAGTAAAATGCAGTTTGCGCTAAACGAGGCGATTCTTGCAAAAAACGAGGGCGAAGTTCCCGTCGGCGCCGCCATTTTCCTGGGCGATACGCTGATTGCAAGTGCACACAACGAAACCATAAAGACGAAGCAAGCAGATGCGCACGCCGAACTCCTCGCCATCCGAAAAGCCGCAAAAATTCTTGGCGACTGGCGTCTTTCCGATTGCGAGCTTTATGTGACGCTCGAGCCTTGCGCTATGTGTTGCGGCGCCATTTTGCTGTCGAAAATAAAGCGAATTTACTTTGGCGCATATGACACGCAAAGCGGCGTTTGCGGCGGGAGAATTGACATTACCGGAGAAAATCTCTTTGGCAGTCAGCCTGAAGTTTATGGAGGTATTTGCGAGCAGGATTGCCAAATGCTCTTGTCGGATTTCTTCACTGACTTACGGAATGAAAAAAGCCAAAATTGATATAAAAAAAACGCACCCGGTTTGCTTGACAAAAAACGTTGTGCGTGCTATAATAATCGATGCTTAAAAACGCAAATATCTGCGGCTGTGGCGGAATTGGCAGACGCACCAGATTTAGGTTC
>JAZSOJ010000006.1:0-15395 GCA_045536855.1 Clostridia bacterium
TTCCATAATTACCTCCGATGCTACAATTTATGAAAGGAATTCTTTTACTAAGTCACGTACTACTTCCGAAGCGATTAAAAGGCCTGCGGCCGGAGGAACGAAAGCGGTGCTTCCCGGCGTTGCCCTGCGGGGCCTGTGATCTTCGGAAATTGTTGTTTTTGGTGTCAAGGGATTTTCGGGGGAATAAACAACTTTAACAGACCGAATGCCTCTGTCCTTTAACTCTTTTCGCATGACTCTACACAAGGGACAGACGGAGGTTTCAAACAGGTCGGCAATCGTTAAAAGTTCCGGACGTAATTTATTTCCTGTTCCCATGCAACTGATGAAAGGAATACTTTTTTCTTTGGCGGTAATACAAATATCGATTTTTGCACTGACCGTATCAATCGCATCAATGATATAATCATACTCGTCTGTGATGAGACCGCTTTCTTGATTCGAAAGATAAAAATCAGAAACAGCACGGACCTCACAATCGGGGTTAATTGAAAGCAGACGCTCTTTCATAGCGTGGACTTTCTTTTGTCCCACGGTCGCTTGTGTTGCGTGAAGCTGTCGGTTCAGGTTGGAGAGGCAGACTTCATCGTTATCGACAATCGTCAAATGTCCGAGCCCGGAACGCACCAATGCTTCCGCCGCATGACTTCCAACACCGCCCACGCCAAAGAGGAGCACCCGTGCCTGTTTCAGCACAAGCATCGCATCGCTGCCCAAAAGCTGTTCTGTGCGGCTGAAAATTTCGTTCATCGGGCAATCCCTCCCCATTTTCTTTCTTATTACCATTATACAAAAGTTTGTGATAAAAAGAAAGAAAAATTTGAAAAAAACACAATATTTTGCGAAAAATGTATTGCTTGCGTTTCCATGGAAATCCAAATATGTGAAAAGAGCGTCTTTTGAAAGCTTGCTTTCGAAAGACGCTCTTTTTTTGATTGGTTAAATCTTATCGAAACAGAATTTATTTAATGCTGTTTTCGTAAGCTTCAACCATCTTTTTAACCATCTGGCCACCGATAGAACCTGCTTCTTTAGAAGTCAGGTCGCCGTTGTAACCCTGCTTTAAGTTAACGCCTACTTCGTTTGCAACTTCCATCTTAAACTTGTTTAATGCTTCCTTTGCTTCCGGAACAACCTTTTTATTACTGGTCATCTCGTACACTCCTTAATTATAGAATTTGTTTGAGGTTTTACCTCGTTATTATTTTGTGTATAAGTCTTTGTAATATTCAAAAAAATGAGTTAATTTGACATGTAAAATTTGGCTGAAATCAAAGAAAAATAAATGGTGGAACTTTTTCTTTTTTATTTCATATAATAATAAGCAGAAAAAGAAAAGAGGAGGCATACGATGCGTCTTGGAAATAAAAAGAGGGTTGCCATTCGAATTAATCACGTAAAAAAACGACGCTGTTCTTTCTTTTTGTGTGTGCTTTTGTTTGTAGCGCTGATGATTGCCTCTTTGGGATATTTTTTGAGCAGTGTACGTCCTGCAATGATTCGCCTTGCAAAAGCGGAGGCCGAATATCTTGCCATCGACTTAATCCAGCATTCCGTCTCCGAAGTATTTGCCGAAAATCCTCTTAGTTATACACAAATCGTTCAGATCGAAAAGGATGCCGATGGAAATATTTGTGCTCTTCAGTCAGACCTTGCGTCGATTAACAGAATCAAGGCAGATATCGCTTTACTCATTCAGGATAAGATTGAGCAAATTGAGCTTTCTGAAATTACTATTCCGCTTGGAAGCCTCAGTGATATTGATATGTTCGCAGGCCTTGGCCCTTTTATCCATGTCAAGCTGATGCCCTATGGTAATGCAAGACTTGAATTTTTGTCTTCTTTTGAAACGGCGGGGGTGAACCAGACACGTCTTTGCGTCAGTTTAAAGGTAAAAACAGACCTGGGACTTTTGATGCCGACTGTAGACACCGTACATAGCGTAGAGGATACGATTCCTGTATTTCAGACCGTACTTCTGGGAGAAGTGCCGGAGAGTTATTTCCGGGTTGAATCGAGCGACGAGACAGTCGTGGATCACGCACTGGATTTAGCTCCGTAATTTGTAAAAAGTTTTGAATTTTGATTGCAATTTGATGAAAAATGTGAGAAAATAAAATATATGTCTCTTTTGGCTTTGCCTGCATAATCATATATAATTGCTCCATACTAAGAGGTATCAACAAAAAAGGAGCTGTTTCTATGAACAATGAGGAAAAAAATACGAATGATAACGGGGCAAATAAGCAGGAAGAGACGTTTGAAAATACCGAAAACATTAAAAATTTCGGCAGTAGTAATATTCGCAATTCCAAGGGAAATATTCATTGTTTGACGATTGTTGGTCAAGTGGAGGGGCACACGATTTTATCTCCGCAGAACAAGACGACCAAGTATGAGCACGTGATCCCGCTTTTGGTCTCGGTTGAAGAAGATGAGAGCATTGACGGACTGATTGTAATTTTAAATACGGTCGGCGGTGATGTGGAAGCAGGGCTTGCTATATCGGAAATGATTGCCAGTATGACCAAACCTGTGGTGTCGCTTGTTTTGGGTGGCGGGCATAGCATTGGCGTTCCGCTTGCGGTATCGTCTAAGCGTTCGTTTATTGCGCCGTCAGCAACAATGACCATTCATCCGATTCGGATGAACGGTTTGGTGATCGGTGTTCCGCAGACCTATGAGTATTTTAATAAGATGCAGGACAGAGTCGTGCGCTTTGTAACAGAGAATTCCAATGTCAGCAGGGGAAAATTTACTGATTTGATGATGAAAACCGGCGAAATAGCAAATGATGTAGGGTGTATCATCATGGGCGAGGAAGCAGTGGAAATTGGACTGATTGATGAAATCGGCGGAATTCGTGAGGCGCTTTCGTGCCTGTATACTATGATAGACAAAAAGAAGGAGCAAGAGGATGCTAAAAACGGGGATCAAGCACCAAAACAAAATAAAGATTGATGAAACCAAAACAGCCATAGCGGCAAAAAGTGGAACACTTCCTGTGTTTGCTACGCCCTATGTTGCAGCGCTGATGGAACAGACGGCGGAGGAAAGCGTCCGCCCGTACATAGAAGAGGGACAAGCCACGGTGGGCACGAAGCTGATCTTAAACCATACCGCAGCTACCGTTGTAGGAAAAGAAGTGTCATGCGAATCAGAACTTGTGGAAATCGACAGAAGACGCTTGGTATTTCGTATTAGTGTATCGGATGATGTGGGACAGGTGGCTGATTGCGAACATGAACGATTTATTGTGGATATAGAAAAATTTATGACAAGAGCTAAGGAAAGAGGCGAAGACAGATGTTAA
Source organism: Clostridia bacterium (assembly GCA_045536855.1). Lineage (GTDB taxonomy): Bacteria > Bacillota > Clostridia > UBA1381 > UBA9506 > RGIG1666. Next base: position 3,314 of record JAZSOJ010000006.1, read on the forward strand.
CAGACATCGAAATTGCACAGGGCGCAAAAATGCTTCCGATTATTGAAATTGCGAAGCAGATTGGCTTGTCGGAAGAGGAACTTGAATTATACGGAAAGTATAAGGCAAAGCTTTCAAAAGATGTATGGAATCGCTTAAAAGACAAAGAAGACGGCAAACTGGTTTTGGTGACAGCAATCAACCCGACACCGGCAGGCGAGGGCAAAACCACGACAACCGTTGGCTTGGGCCAGGCGATGGCAAAAATCAATAAAAAGGCAATTATCGCTCTTCGTGAGCCGTCTTTAGGCCCTGTAATGGGCGTAAAAGGCGGTGCGGCAGGTGGCGGCTATGCACAGGTCGTTCCAATGGAGGACATTAACCTGCATTTTACCGGCGATATGCACGCACTCACTGCGGCAAATAATCTTTTGTGTGCTTTGGTGGATAACCATATCAAGCAGGGAAATGTGCTCGGCATCGACCCGACCAAAGTGATTTTCCCGCGTGCGATGGATATGAATGACAGAGCGCTGCGTGAAACCGTGATTGGTTTGGGTGGTAGCATCAACGGCACCCCGAGAGAAGACGGGTTTGTCATCACCGTGGCCTCTGAGCTGATGGCAATTTTGTGTTTGGCGGCAGACCTTTCCGACTTAAAAGAGCGTATCGGCAGAGTTATCGTCGGTTATACATATACCGGCAAAGAAGTGACGGCAGCTGACCTCGGCGCACAGGGAGCGATGACCGCACTCTTAAAGGATGCGATTAAACCGAATTTAGTTCAGACCTTAGAGAATACGCCTTGCCTGATGCACGGCGGTCCGTTTGCTAATATCGCACACGGCTGTAACAGTATTCAGGCGACAAAGATTGCACTTAAGCTGGCGGATTACGTCATCACGGAAGCGGGCTTTGGTGCAGACTTGGGTGCAGAAAAATTCCTGGATATCAAGTGCCGTGCAGCTGGTCTTAAGCCATCTGCAGTTGTCATTGTTGCAACGGTAAGAGCACTCAAATATAACGGCGGTGTGGCAAAAGCAAATCTTTCCGAAGAAAACCTTAACGCCTTAAAAGCAGGTATCGTAAATCTTGGAAAACACATTGAAAATATGAGAAAGTACAATGTCAATGTGTTGGTTGCTATCAACCGCTTTGGTACAGATACAGAAGCAGAACTTTCCTATATCGCCGATTACTGTAAAGAGCAAGGCGCAGAGTTTGCGTTAAGCGAAGTCTTTGCCGATGGCGGTAATGGCGGTGTAGCACTGGCGGAAAAGTTAGTGGATATGCTCGACAACAAAGAAAGCGATTTCGCACCGATATATGATGCAAATCTTCCGATCAAGGAAAAGATTAAAACCATCGTAAAAGAAATCTATGGCGGTGACGGTGTTTCTTATACACCGGCGGCAGAAAAACAAATTAAAACGCTGACAGAAAACGGCTATGATAAACTGCCGATTTGTATGGCAAAAACGCAGTATTCGCTTTCTGATGATGCCTCCCTTTTGGGCAGACCCGAAGGTTTTACCGTAACGGTCAAAGAGGTAAAGGCATACGCCGGTGCTGGCTTTGTAACCGTGCTGACCGGAAGCATCATGACGATGCCGGGTCTTCCGAAGTTGCCTGCCGCTTGCAATATCGATGTCGATAATGACGGAACAATTACCGGATTATTCTAATAAAAAAAGGACCTCTTACGAGGTCCTTAATTTTTTATTTTAAGAGGTTTTCTACGGTGTTTGCTGCTGCGTCGATATAATCTGAATCGAAATTTTCAATGTTTCCCTTATCACAAAGCGACGCAAGTTCGGGGTCAATCGGAATGCGAGCAAGGAGCGGCAGATGATGTTCTTTGGCAACATCTTCGATATGGCTTTCGCCGAAGACTTTCAGTTCTTTTCCGCAATCGGGACATTTTAAATAGCTCATATTTTCCACAAGTCCCAAAATCGGAATGTTCATCATTTTTGCCATGTTAACAGCCTTTTCGACAATCATCGAAACAAGTTCCTGCGGCGAGGCAACAATCACGATGCCGTCTACAGGGATAGACTGAAAGACTGTAAGCGGAACATCGCCCGTTCCCGGAGGCATGTCCACAAACATAAAATCAACATCGTCCCAGATGACCTCTGACCAAAACTGCTTTACGGTTCCTGCAATCACCGGTCCGCGCCAAACGACGGGGTCGGTGTCATTTTCTAACAGCAGGTTGATGGACATAATATCAATACCGGTTTTCGTGCGGTTGGGGAGAATTCCGTCTGCAGTTCCCACTGCCTTTTCGGTCACACCGAAGGTTTTCGGAATGGACGGACCGGTAATATCCGCATCCAAAATGGCACTACGATAGCCCTTTTTTCTTAACTGAACAGCAAGCAGGGAGGTTACAAGGGATTTACCAACGCCACCCTTACCGCTGACAACTCCGATGACTTTTTTGATATGGCTCATTGCGTGTGGTGCCTCTAAAAAGTCTGCCGGATTATGTTGACGACTTGCACAGTTTTCGGAACAACTGTTGCAATCGTGTGTGCAATTTTCACTCATAACTACATCTCCTTTTTGTATATCATATCCATTATATGGTTTTTTGATTCATTTGTCAAGGTAACTCGGCGGAAAGAAAGGGCACTTTTGGAGGAAAAATTGCTTGTATTTATGATGTAATTAAAGTATAATAAAAGGTAGATAATGGAGACAAAATAAGGGAAAATCGTTTGATAAAGGAGCTTGTTATGCGAGACTATGCGAAGGAAATAGAAAAGAGAGTAGCGTTTATCCGAAAGGCGCTTTCTGATGCACACGCAGACGGGATTGTGTACGGCAATTCCGGTGGCAAAGATTGTGCTCTGGTTGGTATCTTGTGCAAGATGGCGTGTGACGATGTATTAGGCGTAATGATGCCGTGTCAGTCAAGTCAGAATTACGGTTCTGATATGGAGGATGCGATTTTATTAGCAAAGCAATTTGATATTGAAACGATAACTGTTGACCTTTCCGATGTCAAAGCGAAAATGGTTGAAAACATTGAAAAGGCGGCAGAAACAACGCAGACGGCACAGAGCAATATCGCACCGAGACTCAGAATGACGACGCTTTATACAATTGCACAAAGTCGCAACGCCATGGTCGCAGGAACAGGGAACAGCTGCGAGCTTTATATGGGTTATTTCACCAAATGGGGTGACGGTGCCTGCGATATCAACCCAATTGCCGATCTTAAGGTTTCAGAGGTTTATGAGTTTTTAGAATTCTTGAATGCGCCCCAAAGCATTATCAGAAAAGCCCCCTCGGCAGGATTGTTTGAGGGGCAGACCGATGAGAAAGAAATGGGTGTGACCTACCGACAGATTGAAGAGGTTATGACAAGTGGAAAAACAGAGGATGACGGGGCAACGGAAAAAATTCTTGGAATCCATAGCCGCACGGAGCATAAACGACGGATGCCGCTTTGGTATGCAGATTAAGAAAAGGGGACGAAGACAATGAGTGTTGCACGGATGAAGGAGTTAGTTGAACTCTTAAATTATCATGCCCACCAATACTATGTGGAGGATTCGCCCGAAATTTCCGACTATGAATATGACCATTTGCTCCACGAACTTGAACTTTTGGAAGAAAAATATCCAGAGGCAAAGGATCCGGCATCTCCGACCATGCGTGTCGGCGGAAGGATTTTAGAGGGTTTCGAGGCGGTGACGCACGAAGTGCCCCTGCAAAGTTTGCACGATTCGTTCAGTGAACAGGACCTTTTGGATTTTGATGTGCGTGTTTCGGGCGTGTTGGGCAAGAGTACCTATGAATATGTCGTTGAGCATAAAATTGACGGCCTTTCCGTTGCACTTGAATACAGAAACGGCCTTTTGGTACGGGGAGCAACCCGAGGTGACGGCTTGGTGGGAGAGGATGTCACACAAAATTTGAAGACGATTTCTTCCATTCCCTTAAAGCTTGCCGAGCCGATAGAGCACCTGATCGTGCGTGGCGAGGTGTTTATGGCGAGGGATGTATTTGAAAAGTTAAATGAACTGCGTGAAAAAAATGAAGAGGCCTTATTTGCCAACCCGAGAAATGCGGCGGCGGGAAGTCTTCGTCAGTTAAACCCTGCGATTGCAAGAGAAAGAAAATTAGATATTTTTGTGTTTAATATTCAAAAAATTGTGGGGAAGGAAATCAAAAGCCATACCGAGGGTCTTAACTACTTAAAACAACTCGGCTTTAAGGTGATTCCGCAAAAACAGGCATTTTCGAGTATTCGGGATGCGTATCGGCGTGTGTTGGAAATCGGAGAGGAACGATATACGCTACCCTTTGATATTGACGGAGCAGTTTTGAAAATCAACCGCTTGGAGCAACGAGAAATCCTTGGTTCTACTTCCAAGTTTCCTCGCTGGGCAGAGGCGTTCAAGTTTCCGGCAGAAACGAAGAAAACCAAGCTTTTAGATATCATCGTTCAGGTGGGAAGAACGGGCGTAATTACACCGAATGCCGTGTTAGAACCTGTCCGTGTGGCAGGCTCTACCGTCAGCCGTGTGACGCTTCATAATCTTGACTATATCAGGGAAAAAGATATCCGCATCGGAGATTTTGTGATGATCCGTAAGGCGGGCGATATTATCCCCGAGGTTGTCGAAGTAGTCAAAGAGGAGCGCACGGGAGAGGAGAAAGTCTTTGAAATGCCGACCCATTGTCCTGAATGTGGCGCAGAGGTCGTAAGAGCAGACGGAGAGACGGCATATCGCTGTATCGGAACGTCGTGTCCGGCCCAGCTTGCACGCTCGATTATCCATTTTGCCTCACGGGATGCGATGGATATCGACGGCTTAGGCCCTGCAATTATCAATCAACTGATTGACCGGGGCTTGATTTCGTCCTTTGCAGATCTTTATTCTCTTGATTTTGATGCGGTGGCAGGACTTGAAAAAATGGGTGAAAAATCCGCACAGAACTTAAAAGATGCGATTGAAAAGACCAAAGAAAGAGATTTATCCCGTCTGTTGTTTGCTTTGGGTATCCGCTTAAACGGTCAGCGGGCCTCCAAACTGTTATCCAAGCATTTTGGCTCGCTTTCAAAGCTGATGGAGGCTTCGGCGGAGGAACTGGCATCCATTCCCGATGTCGGCGAGAAAATGGCAAAGAATGTGTACGACTTTTTTAAGAATGAGAAAAACCGAGCGCTTGTTGATGCTTTGGTTTCTGCCGGAGTCAATACCGAGCATATCAAAGAAGAGGGCGAGACAAACCTTTTGTCAGGGAAAAAAATTGTTGTGACAGGACGTTTTGAAACCTTATCCCGTGCTGAAATTACGGCACTGATTGAAAAACATGGTGCAAAGGTAGCGGGTTCCGTTTCAAAGAACACCGACTTTGTTGTAGCCGGCGAAGATGCGGGCAGTAAGCTTGATAAAGCACAAGCGCTTGGCGTTACGGTGCTTTCCTTTGATGAATTTATGCAAATGATAGAAGAATAAAAAAACTCCGAGGTGATCACCTCGGAGTTTTTTAATGATAGTATTTTGAAAGCATTACCGTCATCGGTTCATTTTTTATTCATATCCCTTGGTACAAACCATCTTCGGTTAATTTATTAATGGCTTTAACCACGCCTTCTTTATCTTCTTTGTATGTTACGCCGTACCAACGGTCTTTGGAATTTAAGACCTTGACCTTTATCTTGCCACATTGAATCAATTTGTCAATCACTTTTGGGATATAGAATTCATCCTTTGTGATGTCGGCTGTTTTTAGAAACTCATCAAATGCAATTTCGAGTTCTTCAAAGATATCCTCACGTAGTCCCCACATATTCATGGAAACGACGGTATCTTCGGGGAAATCGTTGTCCATACCGATGTCGGTACATTCGGTAACCTTAGCTAAGAAGCCGTCTTTTACATCACAGACACCACGTGCAACGGTACCGTTTTCGGAAAGGGTATTGCGGAGTTCAAAGGCAACCATCGCATAATCATCTTCCGAAACGAGATAGTTGTGCATTTTTTGGAAAGCATCTACGCCGTAGTAGTCATCCGCATTGATAACCACAAAAGGCTCGGAAACGACATCCTTACAGCAAAGAATTGCATCGCCCGTACCGTATGGTTTTTTGCGGTGCGGTGGAATTGTCTGATAGACATATTCTACTTCGATTTTCTTTTCGATGCGGTTTCCTACGATGCGTTTAAAATCTTCTTCAATTTCGTGTTTGATGACAAAAACAACCTTGTTAAAGCCTGCACGAATGGCGTCGTGGATGGAATAGTCAATAATAACCTCTCCGTTTTTGCCGATGGGCTCAAGCTGTTTTAAACCGCCAAATCGACTGCCCATACCTGCCGCCATAACGACAAGTGCGGTCTTTTTTTCGTATCCGTTCGGGTTATTTTCCTGCCAACGCCAAGAATCTCTGCACATATCATCCAAACTCCTTTTTGCAACGAACCCCAGTTCGTCTGCTGCTTTTTTTGTATCGGCATAGCATTCTGCGATATCGCCGCTGCGCCTTGGCGCAATTTTGTATGGAATCGTTTTTCCGCTTGCTTTTTCAAAAGCCTTTATCATTTCAAGAACGCTGAAACCTCTGCCGGTTCCTAAGTTGTGAATCATCAGTCCCGGATTCTCAGAAAGCTTTTTGTATGCTAAAAGATGTCCGTCAACCAAGTCACAAACGTGGATATAATCACGAACGCCGGTGCCGTCCGGGGTGTCATAATCGGCACCATAAACGTTTAAGCACTCGAGCTTTCCGACAGCAACCTGTGTGATATACGGAACGAGGTTATTCGGAATGTCGTTCGGGTCTTCACCAATCAAACCACTTTCGTGCGCACCAACCGGATTAAAGTAACGAAGGAGCGACACGTTCCAGTCAGGGTTTGCTTTTTGAATATCAATCAAAATCTGCTCCAACATCAATTTGGTCTGTCCGTAAGGATTTGTTGCGCTTTTCGGAAAATTCTCGGTGATCGGTACCGATGCAGGATTTCCGTAAACCGTAGCAGACGAGCTGAACACGAGCTTTTTGACACCGTACTTTTTCATCAGCTTGCAAAGGTTTAAGGTTCCGCTGATATTATTTTCATAATATTGGAGCGGAATAGAAACGGATTCGCCAACCGCCTTTAGGCCTGCAAAATGTATGACACCATCAATTTCATTTTCGTTAAAAACGGTTTCCAAAGCATCGTAGTCTAACAAATCCACTTGATAAAAAGGGATTTTTTTACCGGTGATTTTTTCGACTCGCTCTAAAGAATCCTTTTTACTGTTAGAAAGATTATCTAAAACGATAATGTTGTAGCCGGCTTCAGCAAAGGCAATACAAGCGTGGCTGCCTATGTATCCGGCACCACCGGTGATTAAAATCTTCATACGAGTCGTCCTTTCGAGAAATGAATTATAAAATGTTTACACGATAATTGCAGGAAAAGGTTTCGCCCGGTGCGAGCACAATGATATCTTTCTTCTTTGCAAACTCCGTTCCTTCGTCCGTGCGCTTACCCATACTGTTCCACGGCTCAAAGCACACGAAGGAATCAGAAGACGGAGAAGTGTCATCGCTCCACATCGCAAAGGTTTTAAAGTTTTTAAATGTAAAACAAAATCCTTTGCCACTTTTTTTGCCTCGATAGATGATGGTGTCGAAATCCGGATTTTCAAAAATCAGAGCGTCCTTTGCGAACAACTTTTTATCGAGAGACAAAATTTGTTCGTCTGTCAGAATGCGACTGGTTTTGTCTGCGCAAATAAAGACGTCTTCCGTTTTTTCCTGAGTATCAAGGGTTACTTTTTTGCCGAAATCAAGTTCATAATCGGTATAATCCTCCCCAGGAAGCAGCGGGCAGCGATAACCCGGATGGCCGCCGACACCGAAAATCAAGTCGGAATCGCCGGGGTTTTGCGTAGTGAAGGTGGTTACAAGTGCCCCATCCTCGAACGCATAGCGAACAGAAAATCGGAATGCGAACGGATACTTTATGCGGGTATCTTCGTTATCAGTTAAGATGAAAGTAATAGAAGCTTCGGTTTGTTCTAAAACATCATATTCCATAGAAGGAGCAAAACCATGGCACTCCGGCATAGAATAGTCTTTTCCGTTAACGGTGATAATACCGTCTTTGCATCTTCCGACAATGGGGAAGAGAACGGGTGCGCAATTTTCCCAGTGCGGCGCTTTGCGTTGCCAGATGTATTCAAGACCCGTTTCATCGGTCAAAGAAATCTGCTCGGCGCCGAAAGAATCAATTTTCGCAGTTAATTTCCCGTCTGTAATCGTATAAATCATGTTTTATTTACCTTCCTAAAGCAGCCTTATCTGCAATGATGGTTACATCGTTGTGTGCCGCCAAAAGACTTGCCGGACACATCGGATCAATGATGCCGCTGGTGAGCGCACGAACCGCATCTGCTTTGTTTGCGCCGCTTGCCAAAAGAATGATTCGCTTGGATTTCAAGATAGTCGCAACACCCATGGTGAGTGCTTTGGTCGGAACTTCATCAATGGAATCAAAGAAACGGGAGTTCGCTTCGATGGTGTTTTCCGTCAGACCGGTGACGTGCGTGTAAGCAAACAGAGTGCTGTCCGGTTCGTTAAAACCGATATGGCCATTCTGTCCGATGCCGAGAACCTGCAGATCGATACCGCCCTGTGCTTCAATTTTTTCTTCATATGCCGCACATTCTGCGTCGGGGTCTTTCGCTTCGCCACAGGGGATAAAGATGTTTTCTTTTTTAAGATTGACCTTACTGTAAAAATTCTCTGTCATGAAATAATGATAGCTCTGGGAGTTTTTCTGCTCAATGGGATAATACTCATCCAAGTTAAAAGTGGTTACGTTAGAAAAATCCAATCCCATTTCTGCAACTGCTTCATACATGCCAATCGGGGTAGAGCCGGTAGCCAGACCCAGCACGCAGTTGGGCTTTAAGGTTACCTGAGCAGCGATAAATCCAGCTGCAACCTTAGACATCTCATTGTAATCAGCGCATTCAATAATCTTCATTTTGTTTCCAACCTTTCTCTTTATAATATTGAACTTTAAATATTTTATGGTTTTTCACCAATATCATACCGGTTATTTATTTGGACAAGAATTCGTCGATCGCTTTTGCCGCTGTTTTTCCTGCACCCATCGCAGAAATAACAGTAGCTGCTCCCGTTACTGCATCGCCGCCTGCATAAACACCTTTGCGGGAAGTCAGACCGTCTTCCGTAACAATGATGCCGCCCCGTTCGTTTACCTTGAGTCCTTCCGTCGTATTCTTAATGAGCGGATTGGGGGAGGTGCCGATAGACATGATGACTGTGTCTACATTTAAGATAAATTCCGAATTGGGAATGGGAACAGGCTTGCGTCTGCCACGTTCATCCGGATCTCCGAGTTCCATTTGGAGACAACGCATACCGGTTACAAATCCGTTTTTCGGATCCTTGGGGTCATCCGGATTTTCGTAGCCTAAAATTTCTGTCGGATTAGTAAGAATGTGAAAATCCACACCCTCTTCTTGTGCGTGCTCGACTTCCTCCCGACGTGCAGGAAGTTCATCAAGCGAACGACGATATATGATATAAACTTTTTCTGCACCAAGACGAAGAGCGGTTCTTGCGGCATCCATTGCGACATTTCCTCCGCCGACGACGGCTACTTTTCCGCCTTTCATAATTGGAGTAGAGGAGTGATCAAGATATGCTTTCATCAGGTTGCTTCTGGTCAGAAATTCATTTGCAGAATAGACACCCTTTAAAGACTCGCCGGGAATACCCATAAATATTGGGAGTCCGGCGCCGGAGCCGATAAATACGGCTTCAAATCCAAGATCGAATAACTCATCAATGGTTAGAGTTTTTCCAATGACGACATTTGTCTCAAACCGTATCCCTAAAGCTTTTAACGTGTCTATTTCTTTTGAGACTATTTTTTTCGGCAAACGAAATTCCGGAATGCCGTATACCAATACACCGCCGGTGGCGTGTAACGCTTCATAAACCGTCACTTCATAGCCTTTCTTTGCAAGGTCTCCGGCGCAAGTCAGACCTGACGGACCGGAGCCGACAACGGCGACTTTATGCCCGTTCGAGCATGGCTTTTTCGGAGGTTCTTTATGATTTTCATTATGCCAGTCGGCAACAAAACGTTCTAAACGGCCGATGCCGACGGGGTCGAACTTCACACCGATCGTACATTTTCCTTCGCATTGTAATTCCTGCGGGCAAACCCGGCCGCAGATTGCGGGCAAAGAAGAAGAGAGCGTGATGATTTGATAGGCTCCCTCAAAATCACGGGTTTTAATATGGTCAATAAAGTTTGGAATGTCGATGTTTACAGGACAAGCACTGACGCAGGGGCGATGCTTACAGTTCAAGCAACGATGTGCCTCTTCGACAGCAACATCGGCAGAATAACCAAGTGCGACTTCATCGAAATTATGCGCACGCACTTCGGGGGCCTGTGTTGGCATCTCGTGCTTTTTCGGATTAATAGACATCTTTTCCTCCCTATTCTTTCTGAAACAAATTGCAATTTTCTTCATAGACGTGACGCTCAAAATCAGCATACATTCTGCCTCGAGATATTGCCTCGTCAAAATCAATTTCATATGCGTTAAATTCAGGCCCGTCTACGCAGGCGAATTTCGTTACCTTTTTTCCGTCTTGATTGAGTGTTAGACGACAACCGCCGCACATCCCTGTTCCGTCAATCATTACCGGATTCATCGATGCTGTGACGGGGATGCCAAAGGGCTTTGCCGTAAGCGCTACAAACTTCATCATAATGACAGGACCAATGGTTAAAATCATATCAAATGATTCGCCGTTTTCCAAAAGCTCTTTCAAGGGGACCGTGACATTTCCGTGACGACCGTAAGAACCGTCATCTGTCATTAAAATAAAATGGTCAGAGCAGGAGCGAAATTCGTCTTCTAAAATCACGAGGCTTTTATCACGAAAACCGATGATGCTGGTAACCTCCGCACCCAAACGATGAAATTCTTCCGCTACGGGCATCGCAATTGCGCAGCCGACGCCGCCTCCGACGATACAAACTTTTTTAACTCCGTCTGTATGTGTTGCACGCCCCAGAGGACCTACAAAATCCGAAATGTACTCGCCTTCGTTTTTTTGATTCAGTTTTGCGGTGGTACTACCAACGATCTGGAAAATGATTTTAACACTGCCGTCAGAGGGGTTCGTCCCTGCGACCGTGAGAGGAATGCGTTCGCCTTCGTCATCAACACGCAGGATGATAAATTGCCCTGGCTTCGCCTTTTTTGCAACCAAAGGGGCCTCAATTTCCATTTGGGTAACCGTAGGGTTTAATTTCCGCTTATGCAAAATTCGATACATTCGCCTTGTTCCTCCTTGTCGGTCATTAAAAATGACCAAACACATATACCTAATTTTATATTATAGCGCAAATGAAAATTGATTGCAAGCGTTGAAAAGTATATATTTTTCCAAATAGTTATTTTTTGTTGAAAACAGAGAAAAAAGAAATTGCAGTTGATTTTATGATTTTGTTATGTTAAGATAAACCCCGCTTATGGCAGCTATACTGCGGCATAAGCAGTTTTTGGATGCGCCATGCAAGCCAACTTGCATGGCGTATTTTAATGATAGAATCTTTGAAAATTTCTTCCGCATATTATCGAATTAATGATAAAATAATAATATCATTATTATATAGGCACGGCAGATTATGCACCTGTTAAGGTAACTTACGCTGCAGACATCAACGATAAGGATGCACTCCACACAAATGACTACTCAACAGTAAAGGGCGTTTACGGTGGTATAGGCGAAGTATGATTTGATAGAAAAATAATAGTACAAAACAAAAAGCTTGCAGGAACAAATCCTACAAGCGCTAAAGTGGTGGTGCGGCTGAAGGGACTTGAACCCCCACGGTTTCCCGCCAGAACCTAAATCTGGTGCGTCTGCCAATTCCGCCACATCCGCGTGGTGGCTTTAGCCACGAATGATATTATACCGTTTGAGGGAATGTGTGTCAATGAAAAAGTAAAACCCCGGAAAGTAATTTCCGGGGTTTTTATTACTGTATAATATTTATTTAGCCTGCTCAAGAGCAAGTGTAAC
>JAZSOJ010000113.1:0-2141 GCA_045536855.1 Clostridia bacterium
TGCAATTAGAACTTAAAAATCCCATATTTATCACCTCCGATATTAATATATGAAAAATGTAGAAAAATGTGAAAAATGTATATTTTATATTGGGAAGGGGACGAAAAAATTGCTAAAATACAGAGAAGAAAATTCTTGTAAACAGGGTTTAATGTATGATAGAATACAATTGTGATAATTTGGGATTTGATGAGAATTGAGCCGCTTGCGGCTTTTACATAAACACATAAATAATATTTGCAGAACGAGGTGAAACCATGGGTGATTTTAAACCTTTAGAACTGATTTTAGGATTGTGTTTATTTTTGTTTGGTATGAGTTTGATGGGCGATGCTTTAGAGCGCCGTGCAGGAAGCGGTCTTAAGACATTGCTTGGTAAACTGACGAAAAATAAGCTGACGGGATTTTTGACCGGCTTAGGCGTTACAGCAGTTATTCAGAGCTCGTCCGCCACGACGGTTATGGTGGTCGGCTTTGTTAACTCCGGCATTATGTCTTTAACGCAGTCTATCAGCGTGATTATGGGTGCCAATATCGGTACGACGGTTACTGCGTGGATTTTGAGTTTGGGCGGCATTTCTGACGACAATGTGGTTTTGTGGCTGTTTAAGCCGACGACCTTTACGCCGATTCTTGCGCTGATTGGTACGATTATGCTGATGTTCGGAAAAAGTAGCAAGAAAAAGGATACGGCGGTCATTCTTCTTGGCTTTGCAACACTGATGTTTGGTATGGATACTATGTCGGCGGCAGTCAAAGGTCTTGCGGAAGTGGAAGCATTCAAACAAATGTTTCTTATGTTCACCAACCCGATTTTAGGTGTGCTGGTTGGCGCAGTTTTAACGGCAATCATTCAGTCGAGTTCTGCGTCGGTCGGTATTTTGCAGGCGCTGGCGGTTACTGGTCAGGTAACTTATGGTGCGGCAATTCCGATTATCATGGGACAAAATATCGGTACCTGTATCACGGCTATTCTTTCTTCCTTTGGTACAAACAAAAATGCAAAGCGTGCAGCAATTGTACACTTGTCGTTTAATGTCATCGGTACAATTATTTGGCTGTCTGTGTTCTCGCTTTTGACTTGGTTGGTTGAAATCCCGCTGATGAGTACGTCGGCATCCTTTGTCGGCATAGCGGTAGCACATTCTGCGTTTAACGTTTTGTGTACAATCGTACTTCTTCCGATGTCCAATTTTTTGGAAAAACTGGCATACCGCTTAGTGCCGGAAAACGAGAAAAAAGATACCTTTGCAGAGCTTGACGAGCGTCTTTTAGCAACACCACCGGTGGCGGTTCAAAGATGTAATCAACTGGTGCTGGAGATGGCAAATATATCTGTAGAGGCGTTCAAACGAGGACTGCAATCTCTCGTTCAGTATAATGTCCAAGAGGCAGAGGAAGTACGTGCAGCAGAGGATAAAGCAGACCATTATGAAGATATTTTAGGAACTTATCTTGTAAAACTCAGCAGGAGCCAGGTGAGTGACTCAGATAGCCGAGATATTTCCAAAATGCTGAAGGCAATCGGTGATTTTGAACGCATTTCCGACCATAGTGTTAACATACTTGAGTCGGCGGAAGAATTATTGCAGAAAGACATTTCGTTTACTGCGGATGCAAAAAAAGAACTGGAAATGCTTTGCGGTGCGGTAGAGGAAATTCTTACAATTACACATACGGCATATGTAACTTGTGATCCGCAGATTGCTCGTGATGTTGAGCCGTTAGAACAGGTTATCGACGAGATGAGAACCGACATGCGAAACGGACATATCGCCCGCTTAAAAGAGGGTGCATGCTCCATTGAGATGGGTTTTGTATGGTCCGATCTTCTCACGAATTTAGAACGGACGGCAGATCATTGTTCCAATATTGCGGCTTGCGTTATTGATGCAGAAGAGCATAATATGAATATTCATGAATCCGTACGCAGCATGAAAAAAGATAATCCGTATTATGAAAAGCAGTATGAAAAATATAAAGAAAAATATGCAATAAAAGCATAAATAAAAAACACGCCCATTGAACCGAACCATTTTGTTCAGACAGTCCAAAAAAGACATTATTGTAGTGTAATTAAACATTAAGCAACATACTGACTCCGTTTTTCAAGCGGGGTCAGTTTTGTTTTAAGTTGTATT
>JAZSOJ010000126.1:0-2773 GCA_045536855.1 Clostridia bacterium
CCGACACCGACGCCGACGCCAAACAGACCGAACAGACCGTCTGGTGACTCTGATGACGAGCCGATTATTCCGGCACCGGCACCTGCAACCTCAACTTTCCCCGATACTGTAAATCACTGGGCAAAGGATTACATTGGGGCACTGGCAAGCAAAGGCCTGTTTGTAGGTGATGAAAACGGCAACTTTAATCCGAACTGGGGTATTACCAGACAGGAAATGGCAGTTGTTTTAGTCAGAATGATGGGCTTTGAAGCAGAACTCGGCAGTGCGGCAGATGTGACCTATTCCGATAAAGCTACCATTGCATCGTGGGCGTACGATTCTGTAGCTCTTCTGTCGGAAAAAGGTATCTATACCGGTTATGACGATGGCGAATTCAAACCGCGCAGAGTTCTCTCAAGAGAAGAAATTGTTGCACTTGCAATGAGACTTTTCGGTGCAAACAATGCTGACGTGACGCTCACCTACCGTGACTCTGAGCACATCGGCGAATGGTCACGTAAGTTCATCGGTCAGGCAACCAGTATGGGAATCGTAGAGGGAACCGAAGACAAGATGTTCTTGCCGAAACGTGATGTAACAAGAGCAGAAGCAAGTAAAATTTTGTATAATTTCTTGTATCTGAAAGGTGAATTATAATAAAGGAAAAAGAAGATTTCCGCATAAGCGGAAATCTTCTTTTGTTTAAAAAAACTTCACAGCCTGTCTATTGATTTTATCCCAAAAATCCGTTATACTGTTTATATAGTCCCATTAGTCCGACTCAGTTTTTAAATGTGATTTTCGGACATTGGAAAAACAAGGCCTTAGGAGGAAACAATGAAAAAGATTATTGCTTTACTTTTATCTGTACTTATGATTTTAAGCGCAAGTATTTCTGCCTTTGCCGCAGACAGCACAGTATTTGGCTCGCTGATTGATCGTGTGACAAACTATGATGCTGCAGAAAGAAAGGCGTTGATTGAAAATATTGCCGTGTTTTCGGGCGCAGAGCAGAACTTAGAAACGGCCTGTGGACAGATTGATTCTCAAAGCGGTATGATTTACGAAATGGCAAGACCGATGATTGATGACCTTGGTGCCAATGCAGTAAAAGCGGCAATCAGAAGCATTGCAGCATTTGGATGCGCCCAGGTACAGATTTCGCTTTATGCATATGCAGATGCAAAAACTGAACCCCAGCCGCTTGCAATTTCGAATCAGGTAAAAAGCGGTATGCAGGAACTTTCCCAAGCCTTGGGAAGATACAATACGAAACTAAAAACAATGCTTTCGGCAGACGGGATTAACGAATCTGTTTTAGCATATATTTTTACCAAACTGTATAAAAATGTGAAACACAATTCGCTGTTTGCTTATGATGAAGCAGACGGAGCCTTTTCGGTTAATTCAGTTTCTTCTGCTTTCCGTACAAAATTTAATAGTGCATGGCAGGGCATTAGCCTTGCCGGTAAGACAATGACGGCAGACGCTTTCCTTGCGAACTTTGTACAGATCTTAAACGCTTATACCAATAAAACACAAGGAATGACAGTCGCTCGTGCACTCGAAGAATTGAACCTTTGTACAATTTTAGAAGACGATGATTCCGGCAATAGCCCGGGTGGTATCAATCCTGGAGGAAGTATTGATAACGATACATCGGAGGTAGATCCGAATCAGGATGAGTTTACGGATTTAACGCACTATGACTGGGCAAAGGATGCGATTTACGAACTTCGTGATAAGGGAATCATCAACGGCACAAGCGAGACAACCTATTCGCCGGCAAACAACATCAAACGAGGCGATTTCATTCTGATTCTTGCCCGCATGCTGGAAATTACGGGTGGTACGGATAATTTTGCAGATGTTCCTGTAGGAAGTTATTATTATGATGCGATTTCTGCAGCAAAAGCGACAGGGATTGCCAAGGGCGACGGAGACCGCTTTATGCCGGAAGCAAGCATTACCCGTCAGGATTTAATCACTCTTGCATATCGTGCGTTTCTTGAGCAAGGACATATGAAAGCAAGCGATGACTTGAGTGTATTGGATGTGTTCGGTGATAAAGACCTGATCAGCGACTACGCAAAAGAGGCGATGGCATCTATGGTAGCAGCAGGAATTATTAAGGGCTCCGACGGCGGTGTAAATCCGCTCGGAAATGCAACACGTGCTGAGGTTGCGGTAATGTGCGCAAGACTATTGGGCCTGATGGATTGATAAGAAAAAAGAGCAGGCGGCCGCAAGCGGTCGTCTGCATTCATTTTACGAAAGACGGGAGTGCTTTTTATGGATGCAATCGCATTGCGCTTAAAAAAAGAATTTGAATTAAAAGATTTTCAGGTAACAAACACCATTGAACTGATTGATGCGGGAAATACCATTCCCTTTATCGCACGATACAGAAAAGAAAAAACAGGGGAGCTGGATGATCAGCTGTTACGTCGTTTTTTCGACCGTTTAACCTATCTTCGAAATTTGGAAGAAAGAAAAGAAGAGGTCATTCGCTTAATTGACGAGCAGGAAAAGCTGACGGATGAGCTTCGTAAGCAGATTGAAAAGGCAGAAACGCTGCAGGAAATCGAAGACATTTACCGCCCGTACCGTCCCAAACGCAGAACCCGTGCCACCGTGGCAAAGGAAAAGGGCTTAGAGCCGCTTGCGGAGCTTATTTTTGCACAAACGATCACGGACGGAAGTTTTTTGGAACGGGTAGAGACCTTTGTAGATGCGGAAAAAGGCGTAGAAAGTGCAGAGGATGCCTTAGCCGGTGCGATGGATATTATTG
>JAZSOJ010000169.1:0-11442 GCA_045536855.1 Clostridia bacterium
TAATAAGGCAAATTGGCGCAAACAGCAACCTCCATACCCACAGCCTCACGCAAAAGTAGGTCTGCAATATCCAACTTCATAATGTCGCCCGACACGACGGTCACGTTGTCAAAATCTTCAAGCGTTTTGTCAAGAACGGGCAAAAGTCCCTTGTCGATTTCAACCGCAATGACCTTTTTGTAGCGAAGGGCAAGTTGTTTTGTCAAGCACCCGATGCCTGGGCCGATTTCCAAAACGGCAATGTCGCTTTTGTCGGAGCATGACTCTGCAATACGCACGGGAACGTCCGCATTGATTAAAAAATTCTGCCCGAAGTCACGGCGAAAGCGGATCCCCGCCGTTTCCATCAAATCCCGAACGACCGCGGGATTACACAAATCATAATTCATACACGGCCTCAAATTTCATATTGCTATTCTATACGACAAGCAAAGTATAGCATATTCGCGAAAAAAAAGCAAGTCTCTTGCCACTCAAATTTCATAATTTAAGGTATTGACAAAGTTATTCTTTTGTGATATGATAACTGTAATGTAAAGAAAATCCGGTCCGTCACGGTGACGGCATGAAGAAGTAGTACCTCGGGCAGGGCGAGCAGAGAGCGGATGGTTGGTGCAAATCCGTCGTTTACGCCGTGGGAAGTCGTCTTGATGATTGATTATGGGAAGAAACTCTGTGTGAGGTGTAGACCCCATCGTATGTCGGCGTTAACGACGTAAGAGGCGCATCATCTGATGCGTGAATTTGGGTGGTACCGCGCGCTATGCGCCCCGAACGCTTGTTGTTCGGGCGTTTTTTATTTTTAATTAAGTTAAAAAAGATTGCAAATAAAGAAAGGATGTTCGAAAAGCGAACAGTGGTAGTCATGAGGAAAGAATTACCAAAGACCTACTCCCCCTCCGACTTTGAAGGGCGCATCTATGAAAACTGGTGCGAAAAGGATTATTTTTCCCCGAAGGAAAGCAAAAACGGAAAGAACTTTTCCGTTGTCATTCCGCCCCCGAACGTCACGGGGCAACTGCACATGGGGCACGCCCTGAATGACACCTTGCAGGACATTTTGGTGCGTACACGCCGTATGCAGGGCTATCGCACTCTGTGGGTGCCCGGCACAGACCACGCAGGTATTGCCACACAAATCAAGGTGGAAGAAATGCTCCGCAAGGAAAAGGGGCTTTCCCGTCACGATATCGGCCGTGAAGAGTTTTTGCGTCTTGTATGGGATTGGAAGGCGCAGTACGGCAGCCGTATTATCAATCAGTTGAAAAAACTGGGTACCTCCTGTGACTGGAGCCGCGAACGCTTCACGATGGACGACACGCTGTCCCGTGCCGTCAAGAAGGTGTTTGTAGAGCTTCATGAAAAAGGCCTGATTTACAAGGGATTGCGCATCACCAACTGGTGTCCGCGTTGTAATACTGCCCTCTCCGATGCGGAAATTGAACACCGCGATGAGGAAGGCGCATTTTATCACATCCGCTATCAAATCAAGGATACAAACGATTACGTCATCGTTGCCACCACCCGTCCCGAAACCTTGCTCGGTGATACGGCCGTTGCAGTTCACCCCGACGATGACCGCTATCGCCACCTCGTTGGCAAGATGCTTATTTTGCCTCTCGTCGGTCGTGAAATTCCCGTCGTTGCCGATGAGGCAGTTGAGCCCGAGTTTGGTACGGGATGCGTGAAAATCACCCCCGCGCACGATCCGAATGACTTTGAAACGGGACAACGCCACAACTTGGAAAACATTCTCATTTTGGACGGAACAGCCAAAATCTCCGCTGAAGGGCCTTACTTTGGCATGGACCGCTTCGATGCGCGCAAGCGTATTGTTGATGATTTGCGCGAGGCAGGACTTCTTCTTAAAATTGAGCCGTGCGTGCATGCCGTCGGTCATTGCTACCGTTGCGGAACGGTCATTGAGCCCCTTGCAAGCAAGCAATGGTTTGTCAAGATGAAGCCGCTTGCAGAGCCCGCCATTCGCGCGGTCCGCGAGAATGATGTGCGTTACATTCCCGAACGCTTCTCCAAAATTTATCTGAACTGGATGGAAAACATCCGCGATTGGTGCATTTCCCGTCAGCTTTGGTGGGGACACCGCATCCCCGCCTATTACTGCGAGGATTGCGACGAGATGATCGTTTCGGCAGAGGATGTGACCGTATGTCCGAAGTGCGGAAGCACCCATATGCATCAGGACGAGGATGTGCTCGATACATGGTTCTCATCGGCGCTTTGGCCCTTCTCCACGATGGGATGGCCCGACAAAACCACCGACCTTGCGGAATTCTATCCGACGAGCGTTTTGGTCACAGCCTATGATATCATCACCTTCTGGGTGTCCAAAATGATTTTCATGGGACTGGAATTTATGGGAGAAGCACCCTTCCCCGATGTTTTCATTCACGGCTTGGTGCGTGATGCGCAGGGACGCAAAATGTCCAAATCTCTCGGCAACGGCATTGATCCCTTGGAGGTCATCGACAAATACGGTGCAGACGCCCTTCGCTTTGCTTTGGCATCGGGTAACTCCCCCGGAAACGACATGCGCTTCTCCGATGAAAAGATTGAAGCGGCGCGCAACTTTGCCAACAAGCTTTGGAATGCCTCTCGTTTCGTTTTGATGAACTTAAAGGAAGAAGACTTGGCGGCAGGCCTGCCCGAAGATGCCCTGTTGGCAGACGAAGACAAATGGATTCTTTCGCGCTTTAACCGCTTGGCGGCAGGCGTGAACGAGGCTCTCGATAAGTACGAGCTGGGTATTGCACTTTCCTCCCTTTACGATTTTATTTGGGACATTTTCTGCGACTGGTACATTGAGCTTTGCAAGAGCCGCTTGGCTAACCCCGACACCAAGGAAGCCGATACCGCGCGCCGCGTGCTTGTCTACGTCCTTGGAAACACACTCAAGCTTTTGCACCCCTATATGCCCTTTATCACAGAGGAAATTTACGCTTGTCTGCCAAATGCGGAAGAAAGCATCATGATGACGGATTTCCCGCAATTTGATGAAAAGCTTTCTTACCCGAAGGAAGAGGAATCCATCGACCGCATCATCACTATGATTCGCGCCATCCGCGGTCGCCGTTCCGAAATGAACGTTCCTCCCTCTCGCCGTGCAAAGGTCTATTTGGTCACCAAATATCCCGAGTCATTTGAGGGCACGGAGCGCTTCTTTGCCAAGTTGGCAAGCACCTCCGAGTTGATTTTGACGGACAGTTGCGAAATTGAAGATGCCGTTAGCATCGTCACAGACGCCGCCACCGCCTATATTCCCATGTCCGACATTGTGGATTTTGAAAAGGAGCGCGCGCGCCTGACGGGTGAGCTTGACAAAACGCTTTCGGAAATTGACCGTCTTGAAAAGAAGCTTTCAAATGAAGGCTTTGTCGCCAAAGCGCCTGCCGCCGTTGTGGAAGGCGAAAGGAACAAGCTCGCAAAATATAGAGATACCGCCGAGGCCCTCCGCGAAGCGCTCAAAAAGCTCGGCTAAAAAATGGGCATAGCCCACACGCTTATAAAACACAAGAGGAACAGATTTTTGTCTGTTCCTCTTTCTTTTTTCAAAATATGCGGCGTTGCCCTTTCATTTACGTTTCGAGTTGACGGCTGAGAAAATTGGCGGCCGTTTGAATTAACTTGCTCTCCACCTCTTCCGTCAAGCGATGCTCCTCGCCCTGCTCACTGTGCAGAACGGAACAAACAGAGCCTATAATGTCCCCTTCTGCAATGATGGGCATCGCACAGCTTACATAATGTGAACCGCCGTCCTCAATCACGCGCACACGCTCACTGCCCTCGCGGTGCAAATAAAGCCCTCTTGATTCTATAATCGACTCCAACTCATAGGAAATTTTTCTGTCGCTGTATTCCTTTTTTGAAACACCCGCTGTGGCAATCACCACATCACGGTCGGTAATCACCACCGCCATAGAGCAAATTTTTTGCAAGGTTTCCGCATATTGCGAAGCAAAAGAGGCAAGCTCCCCAATGGGCGAATATTTCTTAAAAATCACCTCGCCCTCACGATCCGTATATATTTCCAACGGATCGCCCTCGCGTATTCTCATTGTTCTTCTTATTTCTTTGGGAATGACGACTCTCCCGAGGTCGTCAATTCTTCTAACTATTCCAGTTGCTTTCATATATACATTCTCCTTAAATTACAAATTGTGTTGTTATTATCTGTATTTAAAGGAGATTTATACTTTGATTTAAATTTGATTTGCTTTTATATATTTTATTTTTGGCCGTAATAGGCGCTTTTGCCGTGCTTACGCAGATAGTGCTTATCTAATAATTCCTGTTGCATTACATTTGCGCCTGGATTCAAAGCCTCAGTATGATACGCCATAAATGCCAATTCTTCAAGGACTACAGCATTGTGAACGGCGTTATCAGGGTCGGCGCCCCAAGCAAAAGGACCGTGTGAGTGAACTAAAACTGCGGGAATGTCATCAGCCGAATTATCCTTAAAGGTCTCAACGATTACATTGCCGGTTTCTTTTTCGTATTCACCTGTAATTTCCGATGCTTTCATTTTCCTCGTACAAGGTATCTCGCCGTAAAAATAGTCTCCGTGCGTGGTGCCGTACGCCGGAATTCCTTTTCCTGCCTGTGCCCATGAAGTTGCCCAACGTGAATGGGTATGAACAATACCTCCGATATTTAAAAATTCTTTGTATAAAACCAAATGTGTCGGCGTATCGGATGAAGGTTTCCATTTTCCTTCTATAATATTACCATCGAGGTCGATTATTACCATATCATCTACGGTCATATTTTCATATTCAATGCCACTCGGCTTTATAACGACAAGTCCGTTTTCTCTGTCTATGCCGGACACGTTACCCCAGGTAAACGTAACAAGGCCGTGTTTTACTAATGCGAGATTTGCTTTTAAAACTTTTTCTTTTAATTCTTTCAGCATATCATTTTTCCTATTATAGTTATTTTACAGAACTTCTATTGCTGTTTTTTCTATTTCAAGCAGCTTTTTATATTCTGTAATGTATTTATTAAAGCCGTCAACATCGGTTTTTAGTGGGTTTTTTGTGGAACGAAAGGCGTCATTAAAAACACAAATGTTTAGAAAGTCTTCAAGCGCTTTGTCTTGTCCGACTGCCGAAAACGCAGCGAGCAAAGCCATACCATAAGCACCACCCTCTCCTGCGGTTTCCATTACCGTTACGGGAGCATTACAGGCGGCAGCCATATATCTATGTGCAACCTCGGGTGTTTTAAACAAGCCACCATGAGCGGTAAGAGTGTCGACTGCCACCTTTTCTTTTTCCAAAATATCCATACCGAGCTTAAGGGTTGCAATAGTAGAATAAAGGGTTGCTTTTAAAAAGTTTGCAAGTGAGAATTTTGAATCTGCTTTTCGTACCACTAATGGTCTGCCCTCGTCGAGACGGGTGATCCCTTCGCCTGCCATATAATTGCAAACAAGGACTCCACCGCAATCTATATCCCCATCGAGAGATTTTTTATACAATTTTGTATAAAGCTCATCCGAATTTGGATTAGCTCCAAACAACTCCGCCGTTTCTTTTAAAACAGAGACCCAAGCGTTGCTGTCATTTGTACAGTTGTTGCAGTGAACCATTGCAACAGGCTTTCCGTTAGGTGTTGTTACAACATCAATTTCCTCGTAAATATTTTTAAGTGGCTTTTCTAAAACCACCATTGAAAAAATAGATGTGCCTGCCGAAACGTTACCGGTTCTAGGTGCCACTGAATTTGTAGCAACCATTCCTGTTCCGGCATCGCCCTCCGGTGGAGCAAATGAAATACCCGCCGGCACCAAATTATCAAGCAGTGCTGACCCCTTTTCAGTCAGCTTTCCTGCGCTTTCTCCCGCCACCAATACAGACGGCAAAATTTCCTCCAATTCCCAGGGTAAATCATATTTTGAAACAAGGGCGTTAAATTTTTCTACCATTGTGCGATCGTAACAAAGCATTTCGCTGTCAATGGGAAAAATACCCGAAGCTTCACCTATACCAACAGCATTTACACCTGTAAGCATATAGTGGATATACCCTGCAAGTGTTGTGATATGAGCAATTCTTTTTATATGTTTCTCGTTGTTCAACACCGCTTGATATAAATGGGAAATACTCCAACGCTGCGGAATATTAAAACCAAACAACTCGGTCAATTCAGAAGCGGCTCTCGCAGTCATTGTATTTTGCCAGGTGCGAAAATTAACAAGAAGATTCCAATCTTTATCGAACGCAAGATATCCGTGCATCATACCCGAAATACCCATAGCCTTTATATTTTGTCGCAGGTTGACCTCGCGCAAAGCAGACCTTATACCTTCCCAAGCCTCTGCCAAATCATAAGTCCATATACAATCTTTATAATCAGACCTCCAGGTGTAACTTCCAGAAGAAACAGGCAAATATTTTTCATTGATAGTAACTGCCTTAATTCTTGTGGATCCAAATTCTATACCAAGATATGTATTCATAAAATCCTCCGTTACAAATCCAAATGAACCTTTTTAAGTGTGTTGAGGTTTTGCTTAAAACCTTCTCTTAAAAAGTCAAAATCTGCGCCGGCTGAAATCATATCAAACCCCATATCATGCCAATGCTTTAAGGTGGGCTCTGAAAAATCACCTGTGGATATTCCCACATACTTGCCGGCAGCTTTTAATCTTGCAACTATTTCTTTTATAAGCGCGGTAACCTCATCACTGAAAACATCACCCAGCCGTCCCATAGAGCCCGACAAATCATTTGCTCCAACGATATACCCGTCAATATACTCATTCTTTATAATCTCCTCAAGGTTGTTGACCGACTCTATATGCTCAATTTGAATAAAACGGCACATGGTCTTATGATGGTTATTAACATACTCGCTGACATTCTTAATGCCAAATTCTACGGCATTCATAGGCCCAAAACCGCGAGTTCCATAAGGTGGATACAGTGTGTACGAAATCAAACGGTTAGCTTCTTCTGTTGTCTTTATCATAGGGAATATAATACCGTCCGGTCCCATTTCCAGAATTTTCTTTGTTGCAGTTAAATCATCCTGAGGAACGCGAACTATCGCCTTTGAGCCTCCGTTTTGTATAGCAATAATATGGTTGAGCAGTCCCTCATAAGAAAGATAACTGTGCTCCATATCTATCCAGATAAAATCATAACCCGACAGACCCGCAATTCTGCCTACTGCCACATCATTAAGATTTATATGCATACCTACTGTTTTTTCTCTGTTTTGTATTTTTTCTTTAAGCATAAAATTACCTTCTTCACTTGTTTTTTATATTATATTTAATAAAAAATTAAATGTAAATTGCATTTTACTGCAAAAAGATTGTATTTTTTGCAAATATATTATATAATAAGAAAAAAGGAGTGTTTGTTGTGGAAAAACACACGCGGATTATACGGAATTATTCCAATATAAATTTTCGTCATACAAAAGGCAAAATAGATATTTTTATAAACAAGCAAATTCATCGTTATTACGAAATTTATTTTTTATTGAATGGTGGCATTGAATTTATAAACGATCATGCCCGCAGAAAGATAGCACCCAATAGTGTAGTTATTATTCCTCCGGGCGAATATCACCGCTTTATTGTAGCCGAGGAATACGCCGACATTTACGAACGCTGTGTTTTAAATATTTACCCCGAATTTTTAGGGGGCTCGGTTTTGGCAGATGCTCTTTACGGCAAAGAATTGTTAGTCCTTCCGCCAGACAGTCGAATAATGGAAAACGTTATCTATTTAAAGGATTCCATGGCGAAAAGCAACCAAGAAGATTTTAAATATATCCTTTCGGCAGTTGCTACCGACATTGTTTTTCTTATAAAACAGAGTACCAATTCTACACAAAAGATAACAAGGGAATTTTTAAATCCAATTTCCATAAAAATAATGGATTATATAAATAAAAATTATCAATCCGTTATTACACTCCAGGAGATAGCAGACCATTTTTCATATTCTGTATCCTCAGTATCACACATTTTTAAGAACGATTTTGGCGTTAGCATAAAAAATTTCATAACCGAAAAGCGTATGAATGCCATACATATGTCTCTGCAAAATGGCAAAAAGCCTGAAGAAATATCCAACGAGTTTGGCTTTTCTAATTACTCTACATTTTATAGAAGTTATCGAAAACATTTTGGTTTCCCACCATCCCACACGCCAAAAAGTAATAGCAAAAGCGAGGGTTAACACCTCGCTTTTGCTATTTATCTTATGCTTTTGTGCAAATTAAGTCCAATCAAAAACTGCGAAAAACCTAGTATTTATGCGTGTTTCGACAACTTTTGTCCTATTATACCACATTCCTCGATCCGACGGACAATTCCTGTTGCTTTCATATATATAAAACTCCTTTTATTACAATATCTGTGCATCACTTGTGCATTCCTATTGTTTACAAAAAAAGGAGTTTTTATGTAATGAAATTTTGACGAGGTTTGAAAAAGATTATTCAGGCGCCCCTCTCACTTTTTCGGGATATTCTGCCACCATTCGATTGGCCAGAACCCCTCCGGCCGAAGTAGCCCAAATCCCCACAATAGGCTTGACATTATGATTTTCGATCAGATACGCAATCAAAAGATTGGTATTATAGAGCCCGTCATCAAGCCCCCAAGTATCCAGACCATTGGTAACGGCAGCAAAAATACAGCCATTTTGTAACGCAATATCTCTCTGCTGCATATAAAACGGAGTATCGCGGTAATCGGTGGCACTCCTGCCGCTTCCGTGAATGGCAATAATGACAGGGACTTTCCGATCCTCCCGGAGATTTTTGGGCTTTACGAAATATACCTTGCCTTGCGTTTCATAGTTTACTCTTGCTCCAGGCAAGGAAAAGACGAATTCTTTCACCGCACATCACCCGTTCTTACAGTTAAAATCAAAGGAAAAAACATGTGCCTTTTCACTGCCGTAGGTCTCGATCGGTCGGAGCGAGAGGGTATTTACCACTTGCCCGAGCGGAAGCTTGACAACACGTTTGTGATTATCGTCCACTGTGCAAAGGACCTTACCGTCCGCCAAAATTTCAAACTTTTTGGTCATAGTGGCGGGGAAGGTATAGGGCTGTAGATACAAAGGCCGGTTGCATACCGTGGGACAATCACAGATCTCCTGAATGCCGCCCTGCAATGTTTCACGATTTAAATCACTGTCGAATACAATGCGTAAACATTCCACATAAGTGGGGGAAGCAAAGCGGTAGGTGACTTCCGTATTCAAAGGAATAAAGCAACCGTTATCACCGCTTTCATCGGTGGGACGGTCAATGCCGTTTCGCAGGTTTTCTGTGTTTTCCGCATCACCCGTAAGCGTTGCCGAAAGACAATCCTCACATATTTCGCGGCAACGTCCGGGCAGCCAACAGTCATCTTCCATCAGTCTTGCCTGAAGTTCGCCGATATACTCTCCCACGTTTTTGGGGGAGATGCCTTTTTCTACTGCCAAGGCTGCCGCCGTTCCCGCCGCCTGACCCAGCATGGCGCAGGTTGCCATCACTCGGGAGGCAGCCATTGCCACGTGCGTTACACTGATATTCCGACCCGCAAACATCAGGTTTTCTATATTTACGGAACAGAGGCAGCGATAGGGTATTCCAAAGGGAGAAGGACAGTCATAATAGGTGGTTGGCTCGCCCTTATGGTCAAACCCTGCGGGAGGGTGGTCATCGATTTGCCAACCGCCGTAAGCGATCATATCCTCGAATTTTCCGCCGGACTGCACATCGCTTTGGGTCAGTATATGGTCACCCACATACCGCCGGCTTTCGCGCTTTCCGGGCAAAAATCCTGCCCATTCAAGCTCCCAATTTTCCGCATTATGACTGCCGGTATTCTTTATGTGATCCCACACACCGAAAGACAGCTTGAGCAATTCATCCCGAATTTCTTCGGCGTCTTCAATGGTGTCCTGCTCACCGCCAAGCTCCATCCACCAAAAATTGTTATCCCGGAATTGATCGGGCATATGGGGTCTGGTATCCATTTGGGTCTCATCAGGTAATTTCCTCGCCCAGTAGGGTGGGGTATATTTGATCGGAAGTGGGGTTTCCCGCACCTGTATCAGGCAGGAGTTGCCCATCGTCTTGCGATCGGCGGTGATGGGGGCTGCCGTTTCACCAAACATATCCTGCGCCTCTCTGCCCATGCGGTATTCCGCTCCCGACAATTCTGCCAGGATGCTATCACCCGAACAGTCAATAAAGATATCCGCCGTCACCGTATGGTGCTGATAGGTAGTCAGCTGCCAACCGCTTACCCACATGATTTTATTATCACAGACTTGTGCATCATAGACGCTGCAGTTCAATAGAGCGGTGATATTCTCCTGCTCCTTGACCGCCTCAAAAAGCACAGAATCCCATATGGGATAGTTGCGTGTAGGGTTGCGATACATATTTTTGAGTACGATCTCTTCAAACAGACCGGTTTCCCTCCGGTTACTGCCGTGCGCGCCCATTGGCCACATACGAACTTCCGAGGAGGCATTTCCGCCAAACATAGGCCGGTCATGGATGATTACCACACGCTTTCCGTACCTTGCTGCAGAAATCGCCGCGCACATACCTGCAAAACCGCCACCTATCACGCAAATATCCGCCGTGTGTTTGATTACGCCCTTTTTGTTCATTTAGTTACTCCATCCTGCATCTGTCAGATCTGCAACGATCTGCTTTTTTTGGTCGGCATTATAACGTTTTATGGGGAAGGCAGCGTCGCCTACTGCATAGCCTTTTGCTTCCACCATAGCCTTGGTTAAAGCGATAGAATGATAAGAACGCATACAGCTGATGATGTGCGCAATCTGTTTCTGGTACTGCTGCGCTTTCTCCATGTTGTTGCTCATAAAATTGTCATAAACACCACGCACGAGCGGCAACATAAAATTATAGGTGGTACCGATGCCCGCATCTGCGCCGGCGCTCAGTCCCATCAAAAGCGTTTCGTCGGGGCCGTTGATGATATTCATTTCCCCGTGGGTCAGATTTTTCAGTTCCATCATTCCGCAATAATCGGGGGATGTCCATTTTATCGAGGTAATATTGTCAATTTCAAACATCCGTGCGGCAAATTTTGCATTGATGGCAAAGCCTGCGGCAGGGTTATAATAGATCATCAGCGGGATGTGCACCGCAGCCGCCAAGGCTTTATAGTAGTTATATACATCGTCCTCGTCGTATTTATAGAACAACGGAGGAATGGCGGAAATAGCATCCGCGCCGCACTGCTCGGCGTAACGGGCAAAATCAATGGCTTCATGAAAGTCGGTGGAAGCCACATGGACGATACAGGTTTTTTTATGACCCACCGCATCGATGGCAGTTTCTGCCAGTATCCTGCGCTGACCGGGCGATAAAGAAATACCCTCTCCCGTAGCACCCGACAAAGTCGGATCGTAGCCATGTCGTTCTGTG
>JAZSOJ010000198.1:0-3120 GCA_045536855.1 Clostridia bacterium
AAAATGAAAAAGAACGGTGACTGTATTGCCAAGGGAGAACTCGGGAATACGGTCACCGTTTCTGTACGCGGAGGTTCTGATGAAAACAATTGACGAGCTGTGGTACGGCAACATCTCACCATTTGAGCAATGCACTCGTGGTGATAAACGGCTGAAGGAACTGCTGAAGCTGGTCGGCCGCAATCGCGAGGAACTGGACGGCACACTCACGGATAAGCAGAAAGAGACGCTTGAAAAGTTCGAGGAGAACATGAACGAGATGCATGGCATCACGGAGCGGGATGCGTTCTCATACGGCTTCAGGCTCGGAGTGCTGCTGATGGCGGAAGCCTTTCTTCCGCCGTTAGGAGACGAAGAATAAGTCGCAAAAATAGCCGAATTTTTACGCGCTTTTGGCGATTTGAGGGGGCGTGGACATATATTCCTACACCATAAAGTACGATGCGGAAAAGCGGGGTTTGCCCCCGCTTTTTTCGCGTTTTTGGCGGATTTTTTACGCGCAAACCTGCCCTAATAGCTAAAGCCGAAGAATTAACTTTAAAAATTTTACAAAAATTTTTGGCTCAAATTCAAAAAAAGTCAGAATCTCTATAAGTGAGGGGATATTTATCCTCCGTGTTCATTGACAACTGAATAGATGCGAGCCGAGGGAACTCCCCGCCTTGTCCGAGAGGACGAGCTTCCGAGTGCCGGCGCCATGACTCCGTGAGAACGGACGAGCGATCAACGGTATGTTCGGGTCACACTGCAAACGGCATTGTGTGATAGGCCATGACAGAGGCGGAGGTGAATAATGATACTCCTGTCAATCGACAGCTTACCGACGGGTAAGAGGTGATGATTTGGGCTGAAAATATATGTCCATGTTCCTCACCTGTGACGCTTGTTCCTGCAAAAGAAGTTGTAGGATAGATGTCCGCAAGCTACTCAGTTCGCATCACAATTAAAAATTTTTATAGAAATATAAAATATTTTGGCTCAAAACGAAATTTTTTCGGAAAGTAATTAAGTGAGGGATATGAATTTTTTGTAAAATATTGAATTTTATTTTTGTTAAATTCAAAAAAAGTCAGCAATACCTTAAGTGAGGGGGTAAATATGTTATAGCAAAAATTACGTTCAAATCAAACACGAAAATTAAAACAGAAGAAAGGAAAAGATATGCAGGAAAAACAAAACAACATTAAAGTCATCGATGCCGAAACACTCATGGACAAAAGACTTCCGCCTACGAAGTTTTGTGTC
This sequence comes from Clostridia bacterium, assembly GCA_045536855.1. GTDB lineage: Bacteria > Bacillota > Clostridia > UBA1381 > UBA9506 > RGIG1666. Next base: position 1,246 of record JAZSOJ010000198.1, read on the forward strand.
GACACTCTGCTGCCGCAAGGACTGTGCATTCTCGGCGGCGCACCGAAAGTAGGTAAATCATGGTTCGTTCTTGATCTCTGTGCTCACGTAGCGCGGGGAGATGAGTTCTTAGGATTGTCGGTTACGCGGGGAAAGGTGTTGTATCTCTGCCTTGAAGATTCGGAACGGCGTATCCAAGAACGGCTCAACACTATCACAGCGGACGTTCCCGAAGGGCTGTATTTCGCGATGGGAGATATCACGATGGAAAGCGGTATATGCGATTTTCTGAGAAGGTGTAAACAAAAATGTCCCGAGCTGGATCTCATAGTGATAGATACCTTTCAGCTGATACGTAATCCCACAAATGACGTGTCGTACGGAAACGATTACGCGGAGCTTCGTGTTCTGAAAGCTCTCGCAGAGGAGCTTGGCATCTGTTTGCTTCTTGTCCATCATCTGCGTAAGATGAATGACAGCGATCCTATCAACAGACTCTCGGGAAGCTCGGGAATATCGGGAGCGGTGGATGCCGTTTACATATTGGACAAGCCGATGCGGTCAGGCAATCGGGCAACGTTGATCGCATCGGGGAGAGATATCAGAGACAGAAAGATAGAGCTTGAAATGAATCCTCAAAGCTGTATTTGGACGCTTATTTCCGATACGCTAACCCAGCCGCAAAGGAATCTTCCCGACGAGCTTGCAGCCTTGTACGGTTTTCTCAAAGAGTCAAAGGAGCGAGAGATCGTCATCACCAACAGCGGACTTGCGGATGCTCTTTCCGCTTTTATGGAGAAGGAGATCAATCCCAAAGGGCTCAAACAAATGATGAATAAATACCGTTATGAGCTTGAATCCTTCGGCGTATTCTTCGAAAATGGAAAAAGCAATGGACATAAATACGTGGTCGTCAAATACGATGAAGACTGCGACAGTTATCTGCAGAAAAAGGAAGACACATGCGAAAGTGCCTCAAGTGTCTCAAGTGACTCAAGTTCTGCGGCACTCAAAACTTCCGTCCCTTTCGTCCCTTGCGACCCTGTGCGGACAGAATTATGAGGACAGATAAAATGCACAGACCAAGAGATGTATGCGTGGGTAGATTTTGAAGCGGGAGAAAGGCTGTGGGTCGTGTTGCGACCTTTGCCGAACCACATCTGACGGCAGAGCCGACAGAATAAAGCTTCTGGAGCTCTTTTGTGCATTATGCGACTGTGGGTCGTAAATCGGGGCTCTGGGTCGCAGATGTGGTCGGCAATCCCCAAAAACGCCGAGTTTACGGCGTTTGTTTGGGGTCGGTACGGTAGGTCAACAAAAAAATTAAGGAGATAAAGAATATGAGCAGTGAAAAGAAGAAATTTGCATTATACGTTAAAGAGTCAACGCTGGACGTTGCACGGCAGTGGTACGCGCAAGATAACTGTGCCTCAATGAGTGAATTTATTGATAAAGCAATATTGTTTTACGGCGGATATGTTGCGTCGGAACAGAATCAAGATTACTTTTCTAAAATATTTGTTTCTACGATAAAAAGCGCGTTGAAGGATACCGAATATCAGATGAACAAGCAACTGTTTCGCATGGCAGTTGAGATGAGTATTATCAAAAATATTCTCGCAACAAATGAAAGAATTAAAGATATTAGTCTCTCAAAGTTGCAGGGGCAATGCGTGGAAGAAGTAAAAAGAATAAACGGAGTTTTATCTACAGAGGAGGCGATCAAATGGCAAAATTAAAGAGAAAAGAACAGGTAGATATTCGATTTAAATTCATTGTAAACGGAGGTAACAGAAGAATGATTCAAAGAGATATTGCGATGTATTTTAAAAAAGAACCCGACGTGATGACCGTGCAGCAAGTGGCGAAATTATTTCATTGCAGTAAGAATACTTT
>JAZSOJ010000137.1:0-5045 GCA_045536855.1 Clostridia bacterium
AAGGCAAGAACACTTGTAACGGAATGCAATCCTTGCCCACCTTTTGCACAATGCTGTATGAAGGGAATGCCTGTCCGCTCTGCGTTCATAATCAACTACTGTCCTAACTGCGGCAGGAAGCTGAGTTTGGAGGAATGAAAGGAAATGCTTGAAGAATTGTGCAAGACTGCATTGAGAGATGCGTGTATGGATGTTGCAGAATCATTTCCTCTTGTTAGTCTTCGAGGTTATAGCAAACCCGTTTCGCCGTTTACACCTTTCTTCGGAGATGGTTTCTTTTGGGACTGGAATGTTTTGCCGATCAGAAAAGTTGGAAGATCAAGAGCAAGAAGCATCCCTCGTGAAGCGTGGAAGTGGTTCAATGAAAACGCTGATGCTATATGCAGTGCCTATATCAGAAAAAGACATAAAGGCAATCTGGAACACGCAATGATATGGTTCGGCACATTCGATGCGTTATACAACGATTTCAAGACTTATTTTGAAGAAAGGAAAACCGCAGTCATGGAAAAGACAGAAAACGCTTTACAGACAAGAAAAAATGAACTTGCCGCAAAAGGCGAGAAACCACAAAGCTATGGTGGTGTTGCAAATCTGCTGAAGGTGTTAGCCAAGACTAGCGCAGAGCAAGGAAGCAGCATTACAACTATCGCAAAAGTTCAGTACGCAGTTTGTATGCAGGCGGGAATCTTCATTCCAGATGAATTTCTTACAGATGTATATACTGCAATGGATATTATGAGGGATAACGATGGCTAAGAAAGACTATCAAGCAAAGCTTGAAGAACGGTTCCAATGGTATCTTGATACCGGAATTGACCGTGGTATGCAATCCCTAATCGACTATGTTTGCATTGCCTTGAACGATCCTGAATTGATGGGCAAGAATGTTATGGGCGCAGCCCGGTTGAAGAAGCTGAACATCAAACTGAAAGAAATTGCTGATTACTATGAAACGGCATTCACGGATGATGTAGAAGCAGATTATGTGCAGGAGCAGCTTGACCGCCGCTTGCGTGAAATCTTCGGTGATGAACTGATGCCTTTTGAAAAGCGGTATCCGTATTTCAAGAAAATCAAATACAGCAGAGGAAAAAAGAATTGGAGATAAAGCCTGTGAAAGTAAAAAAAGCTGATATGTACAGAGCTGATCGTGAAAAGGGCATGACTTACAAGGAGATTGCCGAAAAGTACGGAGTTGCAACGCAAACGGTTGGCATAGCTTGCGGAAAACATAATCCGAAGCACTTCCATTATGTGAACCCCAAAAACTGCATTTATATCAATCTCCGAAACTGGTTAAATGAAGGAAAGATTAGCAGAATGGAGCTTCTGCGAAGAATGGGCTATGAAGCACTACCGAAGAATTATAATGCCTTATCCAATTATATTAGCGGCAAAAGCGATCCTTCAAAACATGTTATTGATGCCATGATCAAAGCAACAGGCTTTACCTATGAAGAATTGTTTATGGAGGGTTAGTGATGGCTGAAAATCAGCGTGTATATACTAGGCGCAAAATCAAGGTGATCAAGAATCTGGAAGGTGTTTTCAAGAAATATCAGCCGGAGGTTGGTGGAATCTATGAAGGCGAAGTTGTTAAAAGTCCCGGTAATAGAATAGGATGGCGAAATTCTGAATTCTGCGTGATCAATATTCTGGACAAGAAAATTGTTCTTCGTAAAGGTGAGTATGAAATTATGGAGGATATCAATGAATAATTTAACTATTGGCAATCGTGCAGCAGAAGAAATTAAGAAACAGGCTATGAAGAACGGCACATCTCTGCACAAGGAAGGTGCAAAGATAGGCGTAGCAAGCACAATCCTTACCAGTTGGAAGAGAAACACTAATCCGTCTGCCTATTTTCTGCAACAGATGGCACTTGCGGGATATGATGTGATTTATATTTTGACGGGAGAAAAGAAATGAATCAGTTTTATTGCAACGGAAAGAAAAATATCTGTGATGTAACAATCCTCTGTGAAGATTGCGCTTTCTGCGATAACAGCGGCGGTGAATGGATTAGAGCAAAAGAAACCAATGCAGATAAAATCCGAGCTATGAGTGACAGACAGTTAGCAGATTTTTTGGCAGAGCGGTATGCAGCAGAATCAATTCTGCGGCTAATCGAAGCCGGGTATGAAGTCACAGCGACAGAACTGGCTGTGTTGAAGGAACAGCTTTGCAGAACATGGCTGAAATGGCTTGTCCAGCCCGCAACGGAGGAATGATCATGTTTTATGTCATCGAAAAAGAAACTGGGAAGATCGGAATGGTCTACGCTATAAACGGGATGTATTTCCTTATGTGGGATAATTCCGCAGGATGCTGGATCAGCGATCACATGGACAGATATAAGCCTATTGAAGCAGGGAGATAAACAATGTTTGATATTTATGAAAATTTAGAAGCGAAGTTTGGCGAGGAAGTGGCGGATAAACTTTGCACAAGCGCAGCAATTATGGGATGGATTCTCTTTTGGACATTTGCTGTTGGTGAGGCTATCACAGCAGTTCTGATTCCTGCCTTTGCTGTATTCTGTGCGAACGGGTGGGTGCTTCTGTGGTATATCCCTCTCTTGGCGCTTGTCTTTTTTACGATCTTCCTTTGGGTATGTTTAACAGACGCATAAGAGAAGTTCACTATTAGATTCAATCAAAAGCAATATAGGGAGAAATTCAGAAATGGATAAACATATCAAAATGGGCAAGGGTGTTAAATTTGAGAGAATCCGCAGGATCACAGGCTATCTTGTCGGAACTCTGGACAAGTGGAATGATGCCAAGAAATCGGAAGAGCGTGACCGGGTGAAGCATGGTCTTGGAGGTAAGGATAGGAAGACTGATTGATGCTATGAGAATCGACTTTGACGAGGTCGATATCTTAGAGTGTACTGATGTTGACGATATCATCTGGGCGGTTGAAAAGCTGATTGACTCTCAGCCTGCCGTGGATGCCGTGAAAGTGGTGCGGTGTAAGGATTGCGCTAGAGCAGATTTGTACTCCAATCGTCCGTGTTATCTGTTTTGCATGGAGCATCACAGACTGGTTGAGAAAGACGATTTCTGTTCCTACGGAGAAAGGAAAGACAATGAATGAACAAGATTGTAAAGTCATTCTTGCGCTTGCAGTATGTGATATGAACCCCACTAAGACAGCTAGGGTATTGTTTGTTCACAGGAACACTGTGTTGTATCACATCGAGAAAGTCAAACGGATAACAGGACTTGACCCGAATAACTTCTACGACCTTCATAAACTTGTAAACATGATAACTGAGGAGAAAGACAATGACTGACAGAGAAAAGTTGATTGGGATTATTGATGACTGTCATGTTTATGTGACAAACATAGAAACATTGACTGATCACCTTATTGCTAACGGTGTTACTTTTGCGACCGACACAAATGACGGTGACAAACATGGCCGCTGGATCATCCATTCAAGCGGCAGGGGCGAGTACGCAAACAATTGGGCTGAATGCTCTGAATGCCATGTCTGTGGAAGTCCTCAGTGGAAGGTATGCCCAGTCTGTGAAGCTAAGATGGATTTGGAGGAAAGCAAATGAGCGGTGGATATTGGATGTACGAAAATGATAATTTATCCCGTGAAATCTTCGGATGGACTATTGATGTAAATTACGGAGAGCGGGGATTCAAGGAGGCTTTTCAGGCTAGAAGGATCAATCCTCTGGAAGATAAGCAGCTTTCAGAACTGTGCTGGGATTTGTTCTGTGTATTACATAGCTATGATTGGTACATTAGCGGCGATTGCTGCGAAGAAACTTACCGTGAAGATGTGAAGTATTTTAAGGACAAATGGCTCAGATCACCAAGCAAGAAGCTTGAACGCAGCGAGGTTGACAAGGCAATTGAAGAAGCACGGCAGGAAATTTACAAAAGTTTGGGCATTGATAAGGAGTAAGCATGAATATTCTTCTTTGGATTGGTTCGACAGCTTTAGCAATTATTCTGTACATGATTGCCATTAGTCATGCAAGAAAGTCAGATCATAAGGAAGAAGCAGAAATTTACGATCCTTGCGAAACTTGCGTCCGGTGGAGCGAGTGCAACGGCATTGACAAAGATTACTGCCCATTATGGCAGAATGGACGGTGAAAATTTGAAAGCTAAAGAATTTCTACAACAATACGAAGATCAAAAAGGAATCATCAAAAGCTGCTGGGAAGAAATTGCAATGTGGAAAGATATTGCGTTAAGCGTCACAGGCTGTACAGAGGGTGAGCGTGTTCAAACATCCGGCAGCAAAGAAAAGATGGCTGATGCGGTGATTTCTTACAGTGATATTGAAGCAGATATCAAAGAGCGCATTGCAGAAGCAAGGGAAATCCAGAACAAGATTGTAAGGACAATTGCAAGGCTGAAAAAACATGAAAATTGTGTATTACATGGTTTTTATATTCTGGGCTTGCAGTTCAAGGAGATCGCAGCAAAAGAGGGTAAGTCGGTCAGTTGGGCTACATCAACACACGGAACGGCATTGGAAAGTCTGCAAGCAATATTGGATGCAGATGATAAAAATATAGAAAAGTAGAACAAACTATATTTGAAATGTATGTTTTTGTGCCTGTTCTGTATGTTTTTGTATAACACTGAACAAAATGCCTGTGATACTATTATACTAGCTCAAAAGGGAGTCGGAGATGTCCGGCTTCCTTTTTTTATTTTACACGATCCGGGCAGCATGAACAGCACCAGCGGCTTTCTTTTTGTTGGGTGAGCATGGGTGAAGGGAAGCCGGGAAATACCTCCTCCTTTCGGGGCGGTGGCAATCGGCTGCCGCCTATGGTGCTTTCATCGCTGCTTTAAAATCGTATAACGCCGTCACATCGCTCCTGCCGGGGCTTTTTCTTTTGCCGTCAAATGACATTAGAAAAGAAATAAACGCACGGGAGAACTGAAGTGACGAGTTTATAAATAAAGGAGAATAACATGGAAGTAATTGAAAAGAAAATTTCTGAGCTAAGCCCTTACGAAAACAACCCCAGACGCAACGATGAAGCAGTAAAGTATGTTGCTGA
>JAZSOJ010000031.1:0-4580 GCA_045536855.1 Clostridia bacterium
AGCGAAATCTGTTTCAAATAAACCGGACGCCGTAGACTCAAAGCTCTTTGCTACCATATAGTCTACACCATTCATTTTAATCAAACGACCGCCATCACCAATTTCTTCAATAGTGCCGGTTTTCATAGGATTATCACAAATTAAAACATCAACAATTCTTCCGCCACCACCGGACGCAATGGAAAGAACGTTGCCTTTGGAAATGTCCGCAAAGGAAGCGGCTTTCCCGTTTTTAGTAAAGCTGATATGCTTACTTCTATCCTTAATATCTAAAACGATATTAGCAATTTCACTGCCGGGAATTTCATTATAGATTTTATATTCAGACGATGTAATAGAGTTAACTAAAACGGTTTTATAAACTTTCAGGAAAACAATATTTGCGGAACCATCTCCGTTGGTATCAAGAAGTACAATATTTCCTGAATTACCGGACTCAGCATCCAAAATATCGGATAAATCGCCACTACTTACTACACCATTGAACATAATGATAGCGTCGCTGTCAATTTCCGCCTCAAAATAATCGTCTTTTTTAGCATCATAGTAATCAATGTTGGTGTCGGTATAATCTGCAATATCACCAAAATCGTTGATCTGTGTGATTTTGTTCTTGCCCTTTTGAAGTTCGATGCTGGTGATTTCATAAATATCTGCCATCACATCTTCTTCGTAGTAGATTGTTACCATTTTACCAAGATAGCTTGCAATATTATCAATGCCTGTGCTCTCGATAGAATATTTTTCATATCTGGAACCGATTTTCACCATAATTTGATCTACCAAGCAAGCATTTTCCTGACCGGAAATAATAGACTGACCGTAAATTGAAACAATCTGTCCCTTGACAGACTTTAAGCTGTCATTCTCCTCTAAGGTGCCGCCCGTCTCTCCGGTAAGCTCATCAAAAATTTCAATTGTCAAAGAGTTGTCTACCAGTTTCGCAATCAAACCACGGTTTGCAGGCTGACCCTGTGTGCCGTCAACAACGCCCTTGGTTAAGCCAAGTGCCTGAGCCTGACTTAAGTAACCATCTGGATATGCACCTCTTTTGAGCGCATGCTCACCATAACCGAGTGCGCAAACAAGCATTTTGATTGCCTGCTCATATGTAACCGGTTTTTCAGGAGCAAAAGTTCCATCACCCATACCGTTGATGATTTTAGCTGCCGCTGCAACTCTAATGTAACCGGAAGACCAGCGGTCATCCGCCACATCTGTAAAACCTGAGCCCGCAGAGGGAGCAACTTCGCCGGAATTTAAAATACCGGTACAAACAATCTTCGCAAACTCATCACGCTTTACATTGGCTTCAGGCGAATAGTTGCCATCTCCCATGCCATTAATGATGCCTCTCGCCGCAAGATTTTCAACAGCATTATAGTACCGATAGGATTCCGGTACATCGCTGAATGATGCAGCAAATGTTGTCGGAGCCATTAGTGCCAGTGTTAAAAGCACAACCAGCATTAATGACACTAATTTCTTCATTTTTTGCATTTCTTTATCCCTCCGTAAAAATGTACTTTAGCTGTATTATATATTATAACATTCCGCATATCTATCGTCAATGATAAAAATTTTACTATTTCATTACAATATTATGGCAAAATGTTTCCTATAATTTAGCCGATCTCAATTGATTATTCTTTTGTTTCTGCGCTTTCTGTTCAAAAGATGTGGGGATAGCGTTCACCCACTCGGCATTGCTTTTAGAACGAATCAATTGGCCGATCAACTGTTCCGTTACCTCCTGCACATTTTGTGTCGAAAATTCTCTGCGGATTGCCCAGATTGCCTCTAATTCTTTTTGGGATTGCAAAAGTTCTTCTTTCCTCGTTCCCGACTTTGCGATATCTATGGCAGGAAAAATGCGCTTTTCCGACAATTTTCTGTCCAGATGAAGTTCCATATTTCCTGTGCCTTTAAATTCCTCAAAAATGACATCGTCCATCCGACTACCCGTTTCAACCAGCGCAGTTGCTAAGATGGTCAAGCTTCCCCCGTTTTCTATATTTCTGGCAGCACCGAAGAACTTTTTCGGTTTGTGGAGTGCGCCCGGGTCAATGCCTCCGGACAACGTTCTTCCGGACGACGGGACTGTCAGATTATACGCACGAGCAAGGCGTGTAATGGAATCTAACAAAACAACGACATCTTTTTTCTGTTCAACCAATCTTTGCGCACGTTCCAGCACAATCTCCGCTACTTTCGTATGGTGTTCGGGCAACTGGTCAAAGGTGGAATAGATGACATCGCCACGGATGGAGCGTTTCATATCCGTTACCTCCTCCGGACGTTCATCAATTAAAAGAACAATTAATTCAATTTCAGGATAATTCTTTTCAATACTATTGGCAATATTTTTTAAAATAGTGGTTTTTCCCGCTTTGGGCGGTGCAACAATCAATCCTCTCTGCCCTTTTCCTATCGGGGCAATGAGGTCAACTAAACGCATTGCATAATCACCATTGCTGCCCTCAAGCAAAATTCTTTCCTCAGGGAACACCGGCGTCAGATATTCAAACGGACGACGATGGATCGCCTTGTCCGGCGTATCATCGTTCACATGCTGAACAAAAATCAGCGCCGGAAACTTTTCTCCTTCTTTCGGTTTTCTCCCAATTCCTGTAACCTTATCGCCGGTTTTTAAGTTAAAACGACGTATTTGCGTTGGCGATACATAAATATCCTTTGGCGTTGACAGATAATTTTCACCACGCAAAAAACCGAATCCGTCATCCATGACTTCCAAAATTCCGCCGACAATATTATCGTCTCCTTGAAGCAATAAGCCGCTCTTAGCGTCTGTATCATTCAAAGAGTTCGCATCGTCCTTTTTTTGTCTTGCGATTTCTTTTTCAATAAATTCAATCAATTCGCTTTTTCTGCTCTTACTTACATTCTTCATTCCTAAATTTTTAGCGGTTTGCCTAAGTTCATCCAGTTTTTTTGCGTCGAGTTCCAATAAAATCCCTCCAGATGTGAATTAAAAAACAATGTTGATTTGGTCATTTAATCAAAAGAAAACAGAAAATAAAACTTGTTTGAAAAATAAATAAATTTGAACTAACATAATATAATGACGTATTCTTTATACCCAGCCTTGCCCGGAATTAAACAAATTGAACATAAAAAGTGAACTTTATTTTAGTTTCGAAAAAAATAACCGGCACAGCGATCAACAACTGCACCGGTTATGAATTCCTATGTACTGTAATTTACATTACGGCAAGAACACGGTCACTAAAGAATAAAGAACAGACGGGCAAAGCAAGCAACCTAAGCCTGTGTAGAATGTTGCAGTCATTGCAGCATAAGGTACTAATTCAGGGTTAGTTGCTGCAATTCCGGCAGATGTTCCGCTTGTAGTTCCCAGCAATCCACCGAAAATCATTGCGGCACTGGGTGTTGTAAGCCCGATTTTTTTTGCAACCATAGGTGTAAGAAGCATTACAGCGATGGATTTAATAACTCCTGCCGCAATAGAAATTGCAATAACAGATGACTCTGCTCCAACCGCTGCACCTGTAACCGGTCCAACAATAAAAGTAACTGTTCCTGCAGCAATTGTTGAAACGCTGGCTGCATCCGTATATCCAAATGCAAATGCAATTAAGGCACCTACAATAAATGTTAAGACAACACCGACAAGAAGTGCAACAATACCAATCACACCACATTTTTTTATCTCGGAGAATTTTGCTCCATAAGACGTTGCGACAATGGTAAAGTCTCGAATGGCAGAACTGCCTAAAAAACCAATTCCCGCAAAAATACCTACATCAGCGAGGCCCTTCGAGCCGCCTGCAACAGCACCACCAACATATGCCAAAATAAGTCCAATAAAAATTGCAATTGCTGAAGAATGAATTCTGCCACGAGTAACTTTTGCAGAAACAAAGTTGGCAAACATTGATATAATTCCAACAATTAAAAAGGACATTACAAAACCATTGTTTACAAAAATATCGATTGCGATTTTTCCTATCTCTCTCATTTTTACGCCTCCGTATTAGTTTCCTCAGACTGATCCTTTTTAGTAAAACTATTAAGAACAGGAACGAGGAGAAATGCCATAACAACTACACCTATGCCCGCCACAAACGCTAAAACGCCACCGTCAATAGCACTCACAACATTTTGCGATGCGGACATTGCAATAACTACCGGAATAAACATCTCTTTCCAATAGTCCAATCCTTTTGTATAATCCTTTGGCAAAATTTTAGAAGCCTTTTTAGAATTGGTTACTATTAAAAGTAAAATCATCGCAAAACCAACTCCGCCGATATCCGAGCCAAGACCCGTTACGAGCCCTAATAAGTTGCCCAAAAACGAACCGATAAACATACAACCAGCCAATAAAGCCACGCCATAAATCATAAATACCATCCTCTCTATTTCTTCACCTTTTTTAAATTATAGTATTGTATGAAAAACATTTGATAGTATATCATAAAAAGATAGAGATTTCAAGTGATTTTGAAAATATAATCGAAGGACAAATTATTTTGTCACTTCAAGTTTGTAGATGTATAACAATAGAAAATAGGGTTGTGTGAATCACAACCCTTTTC
>JAZSOJ010000190.1:0-2010 GCA_045536855.1 Clostridia bacterium
GATCGCTAAGGAAGCTGAGTTCTTCTGCTTCGGCACCAACGACCTGACTCAGATGACCTTCGGCTTCTCCCGTGACGATGCCGGCAAGTTCCTGAATGCTTACTACGACACCAAGATCTACGAGAACGATCCTTTTGCAAAGCTGGATCAGACCGGTGTTGGCATGCTGATGGAGATGGCTGTGTCCAAGGGCAAGGCCTCCGGCAAGAATCTGCACTACGGTATCTGCGGCGAGCACGGCGGCGACCCCAACTCTGTTGAGTTCTGCCACAAGATCGGTTTGGACTACGTGTCCTGCTCTCCCTTCCGCGTGCCGATCGCAAGACTTTCTGCTGCACAGGCTGCTATCAAGGGCTAATATTTTCCAACAGAACACCCCTCGGTTTTCCGAGGGGTGTTTCGCATTGGTTGCATACAGAGCGTTTTTGTGGTATAATCCTCAAAAGTTCTACATTTATGAGGTGAAAAAATATGACATGGGAAACATTGGCTCCTTGGATTGCTATTGTTTTTACATTGGCACTTTCCATTCTTGTTCCGCTTTTTACTCAAATTGCAAACAACGCACATCAACGAAAAATGCAAAAAGAACAAAGAGAGTATGAACACTCCCAAAGAAAACGGCAAGTTTACGAGACGTTCTTAACAGCTATGGGCGCATTTGTAATCTCTCGGCATGATTTTGATAAGGCTGGTGCTAGCCTTTATGAAATGTATGTTTATACTCCTAATGAGTGGCATGCCGAATTGGATAGTCTCTCGTGGTTGCTTAATGAACACCAATTTGACCAAGCAAGAGATATATTGGAGAATTTGGCCAAAAAAATTTCTGCGGACCTAAACAAATAATTTCCCCCTTTTGCTGTCTGCAACCCAGGCTGCGATTAAGAGCTAATAGTTAATAAGAAATCCGCCCGAGAAATCGGGCGGATTTTTTCTTTATTTTCTGTTGAAAGTATGGTAATATGAAAAAAAGGAGTTGATGATATGCGTGTTATCGATTTAGGTAAAAGCGGACTGAAAGTGCCTAACGTTGCAGTAGGTTGCATGAGAATAAGTAATATGAACGAAAAACAAGTGTCGGAATTTGTTGATACGGCACTTGGGTTTGGCGCAAATTTCTTTGATCATGCGGATATTTACGGCGATGGAAAAAGCGAAGAGGTTTTTGGTAAAGCAATATCTCCTTCAATGCGGGAAAGAATCTTGATTCAAACCAAGTGCGGCATTCGCAAAGGTCAGCATGATTTTTCCTATGACCATATTGTCAGTTCTGTTGATGGAAGTCTGAAACGACTTGGCACGGAATATGTTGATGTTTTACTTCTTCATCGCCCGGATACTCTTATGGAACCCGAAGAGGTTGCACGTGCATTTTCATACCTAAAAGAAGCAGGCAAGGTTCGTAATTTTGGCGTTTCCAATCACACTCCTTATCAGATGCGGTTACTGCAAAATGCCCTTGATATGCCCATTTGCGCCAATCAGCTACAATTTGGCGTTATGCATACGCCGATGATCAATTCGGGAATCAATGCAAATATGTATAACGAAGCAGGCATCAACCGTGATAGCGGTGTGCTGGAGTTTTGCCGTCTTGAAAATATAACAATTCAGCCTTGGTCGCCAATGCAGTATGGCTTTTTTGAAGGATGTTTTATTGATAACGACAAATTCTCCGAATTGAATGAAGCATTAGAGAAAATCGGCAATAAATACGGCGCATCAAAAACAACAATGGCGATTGCCTGGATCCTTCGCCATCCTGCAAAAATGCAACCTGTTACGGGCACGACGAATCTTACTCGCCTTGCCGATTGCTTAAAAGCCAGCGAAATACAAATTACCCGTGAAGAATGGTATGAAATTTATCGTGCCGCGGGAAATAAATTGCCGTAAATGAATCTTTGCGTTAATTATGCCCGCTTTTGCGCATTGCCGTGCAGGCTGCAATTAAGGGCTAAGATTTCCCCATAACGAATCCCCACCGAGCAATCGGTGGGGATTTTT
>JAZSOJ010000055.1:0-8481 GCA_045536855.1 Clostridia bacterium
ACATTCGGCTCGATTGTACAGAACGGGTAGTTTGCAGATTCGGCACCCGCCTGCGTAATAGCATTAAATAAAGTGGATTTTCCCACATTAGGGAGCCCGACGATGCCAAGTTTCATTGTATATCACATCTCCTTTGTACGCTGTCAATTCACAACAGTTTATTATATCACGATGAAAACAAAAAATCAATTCCTGAAGCAAAGAAAAAGCAAAAGAACTTGCCATTCCATAGAAATTGGGATATTGCTTTGTTGGCGGGAAAAAGTATTCATCAGCTTTTTTAAAAAAATAATTGTAATTTAATTCGCCAAGTGGTATAATATAAAAAAGAGTATATAAAAGTAGCGTATTTTAAAAGGAGGCAATCGTATGGCAGAAGAATTGAACATAAATGAGATGCAAGAGTTCGGCGAAGTAAAAATTTCCGAAGATGTGGTTTCTGTTGTTGCAGGCCTTGCAGTAACGGAGGTTGAGGGTGTTTCGGTTGTTAATACGTTGGCTGATGGCATCGTTGAAAAATTTGTGAAGAAAAACTATGCAAAAGGCATCCGTGTGGAAATGACGGAAAAAGAAGTCAGCGTGGATGTTCATGTCGTGGTGGACTACGGCATCAAAATTCCGGATGTTGCATGGAAACTTCAGGAAATGATTAAGAAAAATATCGAGACGATGACAGATCTTGCGGTTTTACAGGTAAATATCTTTGTTGAGGGAATTTCCATTGAACGTGAGCCGAAAGTGGATACGAAAGAAGTAAAACGTGTTGCCAAGGAAGGGAAAAAAGCAGCAAAAGCGGCAAAGGTTGCAAAGGAAACAGAAGAGGAATAATTAGTCAGATAGGCGCAGGAAAACTGCGCCTATCTGTTTTTCAAATGCTAAAAATGATGGTAAGGTGGGCAAGAACATGAAGATAGGTTTTATCGGTGGAGGCAATATGGCATATGCAATTGCCAGAGGTGTTATAAAGGCGGGGCTATGCAGCGGGGAGGATGTTTGTGTCAGCGACCCGAATGAATCCGCTTTGGAAAAATTTCGTGCACTTGGTGTTGCGGTGAGTACGGATAATGAAAAAGCTCTTAATGGCGATGTCATTATTCTCGCAATTAAGCCATTTATTTATCCTGTAGCACTTTCAGCGCTTGCGCAATCAGGAAACAAAGACTTAAAAGAAAAATTATTTGTTTCGATTGCAGCAGGAATCAAAGTGAAAGAAGTAAAAGAATATCTTGGCTTTGATGCTAAAGTAGTACGGGTTATGCCAAATACACCGGCGATGGTGCTTTGTGGCATGAGCGTTTTGGCAGAAGCGAAGACGCCGGTCACAGCCGAGGAGTTTGATGTTGCGTGCCGTATTTTCCAAGTGATTGGAGAGATAGAGATTCTGCCTGAAAAATTGTTAAATTCCGTAATTGCGGTCAGCGGAAGTAGTCCGGCGTATGTGTATATGCTGATTGAAGCGATGGCCGATGGTGCAGTCCGAGACGGTATCGCACGAGACAAAGCCTACCGTTTGGCAGCTCAGTCCGTACTCGGCTCTGCGAAAATGGTGCTCGAAACGGGAAAACACCCGGGTGAACTCAAAGATATGGTTTGCTCACCGCAGGGAACTACGATTGCGGCGGTCGCAGAGTTGGAAAATACCGGTTTCCGTAATTCTATTTTGGAAGCAATGCGTGCTTGTACAGAGAAAGCAAACAATATGAAATAATACATAAAAGATGCGCTTTTGCGCATCTTTTTTTCCACATTTTTTCAGCGTAAAAAACTCGTGATTCCACATAATAGAGGTATACTAAGGAAAGGTGGAATTTGTGATGAAAAGTATTGGCTTTCTGGGCGGAATGATTGCCGGAGCAGCGCTTGGCTCTGCGATTACAATGCTCATCGACCCGATCAACGATAAGCAAAGGAGAAAAATGCATCGTGCGTCCGGGAATATGTTTAAGACGATGGGTAGTGTCATAGATGCAATGATGATGTCAAGAGATTAAAGAATGAAATGCGTCCCCGTGGGACGCATTTTTTACATTGGAAAAAGCTCTCGGTTCTTCCATAAATTTAGTCTTGATAGCGGTATATCCTGCATGATATACTACAAAAAGTAAGGAGGTCATATCATGTTTAGGAAAATACTTGCGCTGTTTCTCGCATTTGCAAGCGTATTTGCATTTACTGCGCCAATCAGGAGGGCGGAAGCAGCCGTAAGCTTTGACACCCCGATTTGCCTTAGAGTCAATGACATATATCTGAAGATGGATACAGAGCCGTTTTTATACAAAGGAACAACCTTTGTACCGATTCGCTTTGTCAGCGAGGCGTTAGGTGCAGATGAGGTCTCTTGGGATGCGGCAAAGAAAACGGCTGTGCTTCGAGATGGTGGAACAACCATTCGATTGCCGGTTGGGAAAAAACTGGCTTACATTAACGGAACGCAGATTTCCGTAGGGGAGAGTGTTCGTCTGGTTAATGACAGAACCTATGTGCCGGTACGCTTTGTGGCTGAGAATCTTGACTGCAAAGTTTTTTGGGATTCAGCCAGCTATACCGTTGAAATTGAAAAGGGTGGCGTGACCGTCCCGGAAGAGCTGTCTACGACACCAAAATACGACCGTGATGAAATTTATTGGCTTTCTAAGATCATTCATGCAGAAAGTCAGGGAGAACCGATGGAGGGGAAAATTGCGGTCGGAAATGTCATATTAAACCGTGTGGAAAGCCCCGAATTTCCGGCGACCATTTATGGCGTCATTTTTGATCGCAATTATGGAGTTCAATTTTCGCCGACTCTGGATGGCTCTATTTATCAAACACCGCTTGGGGATAGTGTAATTGCGGCAAAACGAGCATTAAGAGGTGATGAGACGGTGAAGGACTGTTTATATTTCTTAAATCCGAAAACAGCGACCAATTCATGGATCATCAATCACCGCAGATATCACAAAACGATAGCAAATCATGATTTCTATTTGTAAATGAAAAAACACCGCAGCATTTTATGCTGCGGTGTTTTTTCATTATTCAGCTAAAAAATCATTGATTTTATTGACCAAAGCATCTGCATCTACGCCGTGAACCATACACGCCTGTTCGATGGATTCACCACTTGCAGACGGACAACCCAGGCAATGCATGCCGATTTCTAAAAAGAATTGTGCGGTTTCCGGATTCATGCGCAGAACATCAATGATGATAGTGTCTTTCGTTACTTTATTTGCCATTGCTATCTCCTCCTGTATTAAATTGATTATCATAAAGGTTGTTGCCGCAGGCATCAATAATGACTGTGAGAGGCATTTCCTTTACTGTCAGTTTTTTTATAGATTCGGGTCCCAAATCCTCATAAGCAATCATTTCCATTTTGGTGATACATTTTGAATAAAGGGCTCCGGCACCACCGATTGCGCCTAAATAGATACAACCATGTTTTTTAATAGCCTCAATCACAAGCGGGGAGCGTTGACCTTTACCAATCATTGCTTTTAAGCCGGCGTCCAAAAGAGTCGGCGTATATGCGTCCATTCGTTCACTGGTCGTAGGCCCGCAGGAACCGACAGCACGTCCGGGTTTTGCGGGGCACGGACCGGCATAATATATTGTTGCACCGACGGGATCGAAAGGAAGAGGCTCACCACGTTCCAATTGCTCACACATACGTTTGTGAGCTGCATCCCGAGCGGTATAAAGCACGCCGCTGATAGTTATGCGGTCTCCAGAGCGGAGCTTTTTGATTATTTCGTCAGTAAAGGGTAGAGTAATATCCATTTTAATTCTCCCTCATGAAATCTAAAACACTGTCTAAAATATAGTCTGCCTTTTCTTTTTCAAAAAATGCACGTGCCTTTTCCCCTTGTACGCCGGTCAAAACGGCAGCAAAATCAAAACCTGCCGCTTTTGCTGCGTATAAATCAGCTCCAGCATCGCCAACAACCAGTGTGCGACCTGCTATTTCGGTGCTGTAATCGCCGGCTAAAATCTGCTCGAGTGTGATTCGCTCGCCAAAACAAGCCTTGATAAACATAAAAGGATGCGGCTTGGGTAAAGCACAGCGGATGCCCTCGTTTGCCAGTGTCTCTTGTGCGGTTTCTACATCGTCAAAAGTGATAAAACCGTCATCAGAAAAATATGAAAAAAGTCCCCATTCTTTTAATACCGATTCCGATTCGAGCCGTGGCCGTCCGGTGCCTACGCAAAGTCGTTTTTTGCCTGTGCGAAATAAATCAAACAGGGTTCGTAATTTTTGCTTATCTACAACGGGCTCTTCGCTCATCATAAAACCGGGTTTTCCCGGCAAATGAGGAGAACGACCGGTCGATTGCTTGTAGTATTCATCTCCCAAAAACCATTCCTGAAAGCAGATGACTACCTTATCCTGCCAGAAGGGGCCTGACCGCTCAAAATAAGAGAGGTCTTTTCCATAGCGAGCGCTAAGTCGCCCGGCGATGTTCCGAAAAAGCGAGAACACATCGCCGGAAAAGCCGGAAAGTTCGTGGAGAACATCACGAAAAGAAGCATTTTCTCCCAAAATGAGTTTCATTCCCAAAACGACATATGCCAAATCCCAGTTTGAATTGATGCCAAGGTTTTTTGCTGTGACAATCGTTTGATCCCTGCAGAACACGTCATTACGGATTGCGGAAACAGTTTTTGTCAGTTCCTTTGCAGACAGAGGCTGTGAACCGAAATAATGCGCACTAAAAAGCATTTCGTAAATGGTAAGTGCGGCAGTATTCCAATACATCTGCTCGCTTGTCAATACGCCGTCTAAATCAAAAATGAGGGTATCGTATGCATTCAAAAGAGGAGAAAGCGCAGGCTCAGTCATAAGGTGCCCTCCAGATTATTCGATAATGAATTCAACGCTGCCGGCTACGCCCGCAGACATATTTTTTCTGTTTTCATCCAGATAGAAAGCACGCCCGAGCGCAATGCCGAACGCACGGTAGATAGCCTCCCAAATGTGATGTCCGTTGACACCTTTTTGTGCATCTATGTGCAGAGTGCACATTGCGCCCTGACAGAATCCCTCCAAAAAGGTAGCCAGATCTTCGGAAAGAACGTCTTCTGTCATCGCCGGCATTGTGATGTTTGATGCATCAAAGCCGAAGTACGCACGTTCTTCAAAGCTGATTGCGCAACTTGCCTTTGCCTCGTCAATAATGCCAATGCCATCACCATAGCCGGTAGCTCCATTTTTTTTGTTGCGCAGGATATATTCACGGGCAGCCTTTCCAAAGGTGATGCCAAGATCCTCATAGACAACATGTTGCAAGAAAAATTGATCGAGTGAAATATCTACGCTGATTGTAACGCCTGAACGCCATGCGATATGCTCAATCATATGCGAAAGAAATGGCGCAGGTGTCTGGATTTTACTGCGATAATCAGCCGCCAGACCGGAAAAGTCTAAAGATACTTTCATTTGTGATTCGGTGGTTTTGCGGGTGACAGTAACTTTGTTATCGTTCATAACGTTATTTCCTTTCCTTTACCGCCAAAGCGTGTGTATCGAAGCCTTCAACGGTAGCAATATTGTATGCGTGCTTTCTGACACGCTCAAAGCCTTCACGGCTTGCATAACCAACAGAAGAACGTTTCAAAAAGTCCATCACGGAAACGCTTGAGTAGGTCTTGGCAAAACCGCCTGTCGGCAGAATTGCATTCGGCCCTAACACAAAATTGCAGAGAGTTACAGGGGTATATTCGCCGAGCAAAATCTCTCCTGCATTCTGAATTTTTTCCAGAACAGCAAACGGGTCTTCGGTCATAACTTCCATATGCTCCGGCGCATATTCGTTAACAAAATCAATGGACTCATCTAAAGATTCCGTCAAAATCACGCCGCCGTATGTATTGAAGTTTGTCGTAACAAAATTTCTGCGCTTTTCAGAAATCTTTTCAAGCTGACGATCGATAATCGGCAACACCTTTTCCACCAATTCACGGGAATGGGTTACCAAAAGAGCAGCTGAATCGGGACCGTGCTCCGCCTCAATCATAACATCGAGTGCACATTTTTCTGGGTCAGCGTGTTCATCTGCTAAAATAATCACTTCGCTGGGGCCGGCCGGAAGACCTGCGTCGATATGGTTTGCCAGTACACGTTTTGCGGCGGTTGCGTACGCATTTCCGGGTCCGATAATTTTATGACATTTCGGAATGGTTTCCGTACCGTAAGCAACAGCGGCAACAGCCTGAATACCGCCCACTTTATAGATTTCGGTAATGCCGATGATTTTCGCAGCGGCAAGAATTGCATCGTCAACTTCGCCTTTTTCGTTCGGCGGAGTAACAACTACGATTTTCGGTACGCCTGCGACAACGGCAGGAATACCCAACATTAAAAGAACAGAGGGGAAACTGCCTTTGCCACGGGGAACGTACAGACATACATCCACAATCGGAGTGGTTTTTTCGCCGACCATAAGTCCTTTATCAACGTTGGTAAACCACATTTCCTCAGGCATTTGCTTGGAATGGAAATCACGGATATTTTTTGCCGCATAAGCGATGGATTCACGAACTTCCGGATCCAAACGCTCATAACCTACTTCAATCTCTTCTGCAGTTACTTTAATTTTATCCTGCGTAAGAGTGACGTGGTCAAACTTTTCGGTGTACTTAAGTACAGCGGCATCTCCATTATCACGGATATCATTGGAAACATCGATTGCGAGCTTCATCTGTTCGCTGATATCGAGTTCCGCACGCTTTAATACAAAGCTTTTTTCCTCCGCACATAAATCTTTCCAAACACGAATTTTCATGGTTTGTGAATCTCCTTTATTCTTCCTGCGTTGCAGGCATAATCTGCTATTTTAGTATAACGTTTATATTATATACTATCATAAACATAATTTCAAGAAGAACCTCATAAAATTTATCAAAACTTACCTAATTATTGAGAAAGAAGAAAGCAAACGAAAATATTATGTAAACCAAAAAAAGGAAAAACTTGCGCAAGTTATTCACATTAATAACAGACTTATCAACAGAAAAACAAGGAGAAATGATTGATTTTGGCGAAGTTATCAACATTATCAACAGGTTATTAACAGGTTCTTTGATACAAAACATATGTTTGTAAGAAGGGGATAAATGGCGAGTTACAGGGATTTGAAAAAGTTTACATAAAACTGTGATTATCGGGAGCGGTGGAGTGATGAAAGAAGGAATCAAACAAGCGGTTAAAATTGCGGCAATTTTTTCGGGAGCAATCATCGGTGCAGGGTTTGCCTCCGGTCAGGAACTGCAGATATTTTTTGTGCGGTACGGCATTTGTGGTTTGTGGGGTATTGTGCTGGCGGGAGTGCTGTTTAGCACGCTTTCCGCTATCGTATTATCTGCGGGCAAACGGCCGGGGATTGCGAACTACCGTGATTATATGGATCTGTTGTTTGGGCGACAGATGGGGCATATCGTTTTTTTGATTACAGAATTGTTTATGATGGTGAGCTTTTGTGTCATGATTTCGGGTGGCGGCACGCTCTTTGATGAACAATTTCATTTGCCGAAAACAGTAGGAGTTTTAATTACGGCTTTGCTTTGTTATTTTATGATACAGGGAGACGAAAGGCATTTGGCAAGTGTTAATCTTTATTTGGTTCCGCTGATGGTTTTTGGTATGGTTTTTGTTTGTGTGTGCTTTTTTTTGACGCAAACAAAGTCAGTGTGGCTTTCTGATGGAGAAAACCAAGGGAACGCCTTTTTTTCTGCATTGTTATATGTCAGCTATAATATGATGACGGCGATTGCGGTATTAATTCCATCGGGACGACTTGCTGTCAAACGAAAAACGGCGGTCATGGGCGGAGTAGTGGGTGGTGCTTTGTTGCTTTTAGTTGCGGTTTTAGCGTTTTCCGTTTTGTTTGTGATGTCCAAAACAGAGTTATCAAGCGAACTCCCTCTTCTTTTAGCATCTGCCCAAATAGGAGAAATCCTTTCTTTCGTGTATGCTCTTGTTCTTTATATGGCGATGCTGACTACGGCTGCAGCCAATGGTTTTTCGGTCATGGAACATGTTAGCTCCAGAGGCGGTAACCGGCGGATTTATGCGGCGATTTTATGTCTGCTTTCCATGTTTGTTTCCAAGGTTCCGTTTTCGAGAATGGTAGATTCTTGCTATAGTTTCTTTGGTTTTTTAGGTCTTTGTCTTTTGGGCGCTGTTATGCTTGAGTTTATCAAAAATCATAAAGATTATGTGTGAAGCGGGCGGATGACTTTTTATACAAAAAAAGTCGAAGCAAAGCGAACTTTACTTCGACGTGGTGCGAGTGTTCATAACGTGTCATACTTGGACGCGAGAACTGAAATTAAAAAATAAAGAGAACCTCAATACGCGATAATGCGTGTCGAGGCTCTCGACTGGTCGGGATGACAGGATTCGAACCTGCGGCCCTCTGGTCCCAAACCAGATGCGCTACCAAACTGCGCTACATCCCGAATTCCAAAACATTATAACATAGAATCTGAGAAAAGGCAATA
>JAZSOJ010000076.1:0-5036 GCA_045536855.1 Clostridia bacterium
GGAAAAAGAACGGAAAGTTGCATTGGGCGGCACGCCGTATTCTTTATTGGGGGCTTCCGTCAGCAAATCTATTACTTTTAATGGCTTGCGTTGTCAGCCCGAGGGATATTACGCTTGCTGTGTGGATGGCACAGACGTCAGTATATCTTTTTTCTGAGAGCGTGATAGGAGGATTGTTTTTGGATGTTGTGGCCAAGCGCATGGGTCTTTAAAATGAAAAATGAGGTGTAGTGATGATTTCACTACACCTCGTTTTGTGAAGAATGGCGAATGCTTTTGATTGTACACATATCGCACCCTGTACAATAGGAAAGAGAGCCGGAAAAAACACGTCTGATGGTTCGGAACAATTCCCGATTCCGTATTTGCTCCGCATGGTGAACACGGATATGCTTTGGTGCAAGTGTAATCAGCATACTGATTAAAAGGTCGTCGTGATTGGCGTTATCCGGAACATCTTCGGGGTCTACAAAATCAGAAAGACAGCGGTCGGTGATATCTTCACCCTCTTCGGAAAACAGTTCATAGCGGCCGTCAACAGTTACGGAAATATGCACAATGGAAGGACGAACATTTTGGATGCTGACAAAATAGCGAAGCAAATTGATAAAATCTTCATACTCGTGTCGTGTAATACAATTTTCCACCAACTTTTCAGCAAGTACTTCAAGCAGTGCTTCATAATCTTTCAGACGAAAGGATACGAATCCGTCAATGAGCATGGTGTTATTCTCGGACAGATAGTCGTTTAGGCTGCTTAAAACGGCGGCTTTGCGTGCTGAAAAGCCGAGTCTGTGATCGTCGGAAAAACATTCGATACTGCGCAAAATTTCCCGTGTGTGAGTAGCGGAAAGCTGTGGATATTTTTCGGTTAAAATACGCCTTAAAAGAGGTGCTTCATAACGTTCGATGATATATTCAGAAATGAGTTGCATAAAGTGCTCGAACCTGAAAGCATCCTCCCCTGTCTGGAACAAAACGGTGTGAATATCGTCTTTTGAGGAAGCAGGAATAAAGCGTACAGAGGAATTTAAAACTGCAAACTCCGCCATTCGTTTTTTTAAACCGTTCAGGTCGCCTCGGACTTCGAGTACTACCTCATCTGGCACAAGCGTCACTCCTTTTGGACAATCGTAGACAATACATCGTTATTATAAGCCGAAAACGGATGCCTATACTTAAAACATTGCGATTTTTTGCCTTTTTCTGTTTCTATTATATGCAATAAGATACAAAGAGTGACTGTGGAAAAAGGAGAAATGTCAGAGTGTTTTTTCTTGTGTTTTATCAAAAATGTGGTATAATTATGGAGAAAGATTTTGATAGATAAAAGAAGATGGTGTTACATTCAGCAGATGGATGGAAGTTTTTGAGATATGACGGGAGGAGAAGGTATGGTTATTGTTTTTTTGGCGGACGGATTTGAAGAAATTGAGGCGCTTTCGACCGTGGATATTTTAAGACGTTGTGATATCGAAGTGAAAACGGTTTCAATTACAGAAAGGAAAACAGTCATGGGCACACACGCAATTGGTGTTGTTGCAGATATGACAATCCATGAGATTGCGGAAATGTGTCCGGAGGCAGTGGTCCTGCCCGGAGGATTGCCGGGCTCAGATTATTTGCAGGAAAGCCCGGAAGTTTCTCAGCTCCTTTGCCGGCAGAATGAAAGCGGCAGACTGATTGCAGCAATTTGTGCGGCGCCAAAAGTGTTGGGTGCAGCAGGGATCCTGAGGGACAAAACGGCAACCTCATATCCCGGGTTTGAAAAAGAACTTTTGGGAGCGCAGTATTCGGAGGAGCGTGTTGTAAAAGACGCAAATATAATTACCTCCCGAGGTGCAGGAACCGCACACGATTTTGCGTTCGCAATTGCAGAGCAACTGGGAGCGGTGGAGCAGGCGCAAAAGGTGCGCAAAGCGATGCTTTATGATATCAAATAATAGAGGCAGAAAAAAGCGAGGCAACTCTATGGCCTCGCTTTTTTTCTGCCTAAAAAAGGCATAGGCGAAAGTAGTGCGCATAGAATAGGTAGTGGTAAACGCCGATATTCAAGCGGCCAAAAGAAAGGAAAAGGAAGGAGTTAGACATGAAACGAATTTTTTGTTTATTTCTGATTTCTACTGTATTATTATCTTGCGCAAGCATTACTTTTGCAGAGCCGACACAGCCTGAAATTTCGGCGCCGTCAGCGATTTTAATGGAGGCATCTACCGGACGGGTGCTCTACGAAAAAAACAGCCATGAAAAATTGCCGCCGGCCAGTGTCACTAAAATTATGACGATGCTTTTGGTGATGGAGGAGATAGATAGCGGAAAACTGATGATGGGTGAAATGGTGCGTTGCTCGGACGTAGCGGCTTCCATGGGCGGATCACAGGTTTATTTGGAGCCGGGAGAGGAAATGAGTGTCCATGATATGTTAAAGGCGGTAGCGGTGGCATCGGGTAATGATGCGGCGGCGGCCCTCGGAGAACATGTCGCAGGCAGCCTGGATGCCTTTGTGGACAGAATGAATCAAAAAGCCAAGGCGTTGGGAATGGATGATACAAACTTTGTTAACTGCAATGGGCTTGATGCCCAAGGTCATCTGACTTCGGCCCATGATATCGCTTTGATGTCTCGGGAGTTGATTTCCCATACCGGCATTTATGAATTTACAAAAATATGGATGGACAGCTTGCGTGGAGGTGCGTTTGGTCTGGTCAATACCAATAAACTGATTCGCTTTTACGAGGGCGCAACGGGTTTGAAAACAGGTTCAACGGGGGCGGCAAAATATTGTCTTTCCGCAACGGCAAATCGGGGTGGAATGGATTTAATTGCTGTCATTATGGGAGCAGAAACATCGCAAAAAAGATTTTCAGATGCGAAAAGTCTGCTTGATTTTGGATTTGCTAATTTTGCGCTCGCAAGCAGTCTGATGAGCGAAGAAGAATTGGGCGATGTCATCGTTGACAAGGGGACACAAGCGAGTGTTCGCCCGGAAATCCCCAAAGGCTATCAGCTGCTGGTCGGCAAAAGTAGGATTTCGGATATCGAAAAGAAAATGACAAAGAGTGAGACGGTGGGAGCACCGATTGCCAAAGGGGAAAAGTTGGGCGAAATTTCCTTTTATCTGGATGGAGAAGAAATCGGCAAGACGGACATTGTAGCTGCGCAAGAGGTTTCAAGAATCAATCCGATCCAGATGTTTACCCGACTGGCAAGGCAGCTTCTGTGCGGTAAATCAGCGGCATAAAGGGTGGTGTCTGGGATATGATGAACGTTGTTTGGGCGTCTATGATTGCGGCATCATACCTATTTGCAGTATTTTCCGGAAATGTTGAGGCAGTGACGGAAGGCGCAATCAGTGGCGCGCAACGTGCCGTTGAAATGGTCTTAGAACTGTGTGGAATGATGTGTCTTTGGACGGGATTTTTAGAAATTGCCAAGCAATCGGGTTTGACAGAAAAAATGGCAAAATTTTTGCGACCGCTATTACGCATATTATTTCCCTCGTTGAAAAAAGAACCCGCCGCACAGCGTGCAATTGTGATGAATATGACTGCTAACTTTTTGGGGTTGTCCAATGCGGCGACACCGCTTGGTCTTGCGGCAATGGAAGAACTCCATCGAATCAATGGGCGGAGCACGAGGGCCTCGGATGCGATGTGTATGTTTGTAGTAATTAACACGGCTTCCATTAACCTGATTCCCAACACGTTGCTGGCACTTCGGAGTGCGGCAGGCAGTACCGATACCTTCGGCATTTTGGTGCCTGTCTGGATTTGTTCCGTTGTATCCGTAACGGTCGGGGCATGTGCCGTCAAATTGTTTTGCCGAAGGGAGGCAAGACATACATGAGAATCCTTTCTGTATGGGTTATGCCGGTTTTGTTTCTGGTCATCATCGGCCATGGTCTTTTTCGGCGTGTGCCGGTATTTGACGCATTTTTAGACGGTGCAAAAGAAGGGCTCAAAACGGCAGCCAGAATTTTGCCGGCGCTGGTGGGCTTGATTGCGGCCATTAGCATGTTTCGCACCTCGGGTCTGCTTGGCTTTATTACGCAGCTTCTCTCGCCACTAACCGGCGCAGTCGGTATACCTGCAGAAATTTTGCCGCTCGCTCTTTTGCGTCCTGTTTCAGGAAGTGGTTCTCTTGCGATTGTCAGCGATCTTTTATCGGCACATGGGCCTGATTCTTTGGTGGGCAGAATTGTTTCGGTGATGATGGGATCCACCGAAACAACCTTTTATACTTTGGCGGTATATTTTGGTTCTGTTGGCATCAAAGACTCACGTTTTACGGTAGGTGCAGCGCTTTTGGCAGATGCGACGGCGATGCTTGTCAGCGTATGGGTGTGCTATTGGTTTTTTTAACGGAACAAAAGAAGGTAAAAAAAGACGAATTTTGACTTTTTTCTATTGATAAATTTGCTCTTTTGCGGTACAATAAAATAGAGATAGTATATGGAAAGGGGACAGCGCATGATATACGGAGCCGGGATCGATATTGTGGAAATCGCTCGGATAGAGAAAGCGATGCAAAAGCCGAATTTTTTGCAACATGTTTTTTCGGAAGATGAAATTGCGTATTTTCAGTCGAAAAAACTTGCACCGCAATCCGTAGCGGCGAATTACGCCGGCAAGGAGGCGTTTTCCAAGGCCTTGGGAACAGGAGTGAGGGGCTTTTCTCTTCGTGAGGTGGAAATCTTGCGAGATGATCTTGGTAAACCCTGTATTAGTTTGTCCGGTGAGGCCAAAAAAATGGCAGATCAGCGACAAATTACCGGGCTGTTCGTGAGCTTATCTCATGATGGCGCATATGCGGTGGCGCAGGTTATAGCAGAAAAATAACCAAAGAACATAAAGATGAAGGAGTCGAGCGGAATGAAGATTGTAACACCGGAAGAAATGCGGCGGGCGGAAAATGTAGCTTTTTCCGATTGCGGTGTTCATTCGCTGGTCATGATGGAAAATGCGGCGCAGGGCTTTTGCGAGGTGCTCAAGAGCGAATGCGGATGTATTGGCGGAAAGAAGATTTCAAGTCGGAGG
>JAZSOJ010000086.1:0-6231 GCA_045536855.1 Clostridia bacterium
CGCCTTTGTGCGCCCGGAAAACTGCCTTGCGGCGATTGTAAGATTTTAAAAAGTAGGTGAATGATGTGATCGTAGGTAAAATTGTAGGCAGCGTCGTTGCGACCCGCAAGAATGAAAATTTAATCGGCAGCAAATTTTTGATTGTTGAACCCATGGAAAGTATGAATGTAAAAACTCGCCTGGTAGCGATTGATAACGTCGGTGCCGGTATCGGAGAAATCGTACTTGTAGCACAGGGCAGTGCAGCTCGAATTGGCTGCAATTTAGCGGATTCCCCTATTGACGCCGCAATTGTTGGTATTATTGATGATGCGATTGGACTGGAGTAGTGATTTTTGATGAAAATGGCGGAATTGATTCCGATTTTGAAACAAAACGGTATTGTTGGTGCTGGCGGAGCCGGTTTTCCGACTCATGTTAAGCTCGACAAAAAAGCGGATACACTGATACTCAATTGCGCAGAATGTGAGCCGCTTTTAAAGTTACATCGTCAAGTGCTCGAAAAATATGCGTTTGAAATTGTAAGTACTCTCGAAATGATTGCAGACGCAGTAGAGGCGAAAGAAGTAATCATCGGCATCAAGCCTTCGTATAAAAAGGCAGTCGCTGCTGTTGAGTCGATTCTTTCCTCGATGAAAAAGACAAGAATTGGTTTGCTTCCGGAAATCTATCCGGCAGGCGATGAGGTTGTTTTGATTTATGAGACAACGGGACGGGTTGTTCCGCCGGGAAATATCCCAATTACGGTGGGCGTAACGGTCTTTAATGTTGAGACAATCTTAAACATTTACAATGCCATTCACAACGAAACACCGGTTATTTCCAAGTATATTACGGTCACCGGTGAAGTGAAAAATCCTGTTACGTTAAAGGTTCCGCTTGGAATCACAATGCAGGAGGTTGTTGATTTGGCAGGAGGGGCAACGGTGAAGGACCCCGTACTCATTAACGGTGGCCCGATGACCGGTATGATTACGAACCCCTTCGATCCGGTAACGAAGACAACAAATGCGATTTTAGTAATGCCTAAGGACCACTATATTGTGTCCAAGCGCACTTCTAAAATCTCCATTGATATAAATCGTGCGATGAGTGTGTGCTGTCAGTGCCGCACGTGCACGGATTTGTGTTCGAGAAATCTTCTCGGACATCCGATTGAGCCGCATATGTTTATGCGTGCAGCAGCAACAGGTGTTGTTGATGATGTTAAGCCGATGCTGAACACAATGTTCTGTTCGGCTTGCGGTTTGTGTGAATTGTATTCGTGCTTCCAGGATTTGTCGCCAAGAACCTTGATTTCGGCGTATAAATCCGGTCTGCGCAAAAAAGGAATTCCGATTCCGAAAGACAGCGAATTTAAAACCGTTACAAAAGACAGAGAATTCCGTACAGTTCCGAAAGCTCGTCTGACGGCACGCTTAGGACTCACAAAGTATAATTTCCCCGCACCGCTTGTGGAAACTGAAATCCCGGCAAAACAGGTAAAAATTCTTTTGAGTCAGCACATTGGCGCACCGGCAGAGGCGCTGGTAAAACCGAAAGATAAAGTTCAAAAAGGTCAGATGATTGCGGCAGTAGCGGAGGATAAGTTGGGCGTTTCGATTCATGCTTCCATCTCCGGTACAGTAGCCGAAGTCAATGAAAAGTATATCGTTATTAAAGCGAAGTAAATGCCAGGATTAGAAAGGAAGATACACTCATGAGCAAAGCAATCGGAATGGTGGAATACCAGTCAGTACCTTCCGGCATAATGGCGGCAGATACCCTGATTAAGACGGCAGAAGTTGAAGTGATGCTGGCGCAGGTGGTTTGTCCCGGTAAATATCTTGTGTTAATCAGCGGTGAACTCAGCGCAGTAAAAGCTGCGATTGAGGCATCGAAAATACAGTGCGGTGAGAAACTGGTGGACAGCTTTGTTCTCGGTAATCCGCACGAATCCATTTTTCCTGCGATCTATGGTGCTGCCGAGGTTGGTAGTCCGAGTGCGCTGGGAGTTTTAGAAACTTTCTCAGCCGCATCCATTATCGTTGCTGCAGATGTAGCGGCCAAAACCTCGCAGGTTGATTTGATTGAGTTGCGTTTGGCACGCGGTATGAGCGGTAAGGGATATCTGCTCCTGACCGGTGAGATAGCGGCGGTTGAGGCAGCAATTGACGCAGCTAAAAAAGAAGTGGGCGCCGGCGGAAACTATTTAGATAGTACCGTTATCCCCAGCCCGGACAAAAAACTGTGGCAAAACATTTTATAAGAGGAATGAGGCTTCCTTATGCTGAAATTTAAGATAAAAACAGAGGTCCGTTTCAGCGATAATGCAATTGAGACATTAACAGAATTTTCTGATGTTAATGCGGTCATCATTACAGATGCCTTTATGGTGTCCTCCGGTGTTTCGAAGATGATTGCAGAAAAGCTTTCTGCTTGCAAAACCGTTTCTGTGTTCAGCGATGTCAAGCCGGACCCAACGATTGAGTTGGTGTCACGGGGCGTGGAGTACTTAAAAGACCACGATGCAGAAATCGTTATTGGTCTGGGTGGTGGCTCCTCGATTGATGCGGCAAAACTGATGGTGTTTTTATATGAAAAGGTTACCGGCAAAAAACACGTGAAGCTGATTGCAATTCCGACAACAAGCGGAACGGGTTCCGAGGTTACGCAGTTTGCTGTTGTGACCGATACCGCCGCAGGCACCAAATATCCGTTGGTTGATGATAAATTGATTCCTGATATGGCAATTTTAGACCCGCAGCTTGTGGTGTCAGCACCGCCGTCCGTGACAGCGGATACGGGTATGGACGTTATCACACACGCACTTGAGGCATATCTGTCGACTCGTTGGAACGATGCTGCAGACGCCCTGGCAGAAAAGGCACTTACGATTGCCTTTAAGTATTTGCCGATTGCCTATAAAGACGGCACAAACATTAAGGCACGTGAAAAAATGCACAGTGCATCCTGCTTAGCCGGAATGTCGTTTAATGAGGTAGGCCTTGGCATTAACCATTCGATTGCCCATGCGTTGGGTGCGAAATTCCACATCCCGCACGGTCGGGCAAATGCGATGCTCCTACCGCACGTCATGGAGTTTAATGCAGATCTTGCACATAACTTTGGTGCAAGTGAGGATACAAGAGCAGCTCGCCGTATTGCAAGAATTGCAAGACGAATTTATTTGCCGTCAGAAAATATCAGAGTGGCAGTTACCAGTTTTATTGAAGAACTGAAATATATGCAGAAAATGATGAAAATCCCGACCACCTTGCAACAAGCAAAGGTCAGCCGGGATGAGTATGAAGCAGTAAAAGAGGAGATTATCGAAAGTGCATTAAAAGATGCTTGCACCGAGACAAATCCGAGACCGGTTACTGCAAAGGATATTGAAAAAATTCTGGATAAAATTGCCGTTTGGTAATTAGAACAGAAAAATGTCCATATCTTTCTTGGGAGCGGGAGATTCTTTCTTTTTTGGGGTTTCGGCCTTTGGTGCGGAAACAGTTTCTCCGGAAAGAGCGGCACGAATGAGATCGGCGATAAAGCCATTGGTACTTTTACCTTCGGATTTTGCTCTTTCTTCAATCTGAGCCTTCATTCCCTTCGGAACAGTCAGATTGATACGATCGTAATTCTCTGCTATGTAATTATTTTTGTAGGTAGTTAATTTGGACATAAAAAAGCTCCTTTCAAATGTAGTCAAGTTAAGTATAACATAAAAATATATCTTGTGCAATACAAGTTTAAAAAATTTATTCGAGGTGTTGAAAATGGAGATGAATGCAGCTCAAATCAGTGCGATTGTTGAAAATGTCATTAAAAACATGAACACAAAACCAATTTCCACAAGCAAGTTAAAGGGCGTTTTTGATACGATGTCCGAGGCACTTGCGGCTGTAGAGGTTGCTTATAAGCAATACCGTTCTTATACGATCGAGCAGAGAGAAAAGATGATTTCTGCGATTCGTCGTTTGACCTTGGAAGAGGCAGAAGTAATGGCGAAAATGGGCGTTGAGGAAACGGGCATGGGCCGTGTGAGTGATAAAATTATCAAGCATCAGTTGGTTGCAAATAAAACCCCGGGAACTGAGGATTTGCATCCGATCGTAAAAACCGGCGATAGCGGTCTGACCTTGGTTGAGATGGCTCCGTTCGGTGTTATCGGTTCGATTACGCCGTCGACCAACCCGAGTGAGACAGTGATTTGTAACTCTATCGGAATGATTGCCGGCGGTAATGCAGTAGTCTTTAATCCGCACCCGAATGCTAAGGTTGTTGCAAATTATGCAGTTGACTTAGTAAACCGTGCAATCTTAGAGGCAGGCGGACCGGAAAACCTTGTTGTTTCGGTTGCAAAGCCGACAATGGATTCTTCCAATGAAATGATGAAATCCCCGATTGTTCGTATGCTGGTT
This sequence comes from Clostridia bacterium, assembly GCA_045536855.1. Lineage (GTDB taxonomy): Bacteria > Bacillota > Clostridia > UBA1381 > UBA9506 > RGIG1666. Next base: position 4,404 of record JAZSOJ010000086.1, read on the forward strand.
GCAACCGGTGGCCCGGGCGTTGTTCGTGCGCTGCTTTCTTCCGGTAAAAAAGCAATTGGAGCAGGTGCAGGTAACCCGCCGGTTATCGTTGACGATACCGCAGACATTGAAAAAGCAGGTGCAGATATCGTTGCAGGCGCAAGCTTTGACAACAACCTGCCGTGTATTGCAGAAAAAGAATGCTTTGCATTTGATAATATTGCTGACCGCCTGATTGATTCCATGGTGAAAAACGGCGCATACCTCTTGCGTGGCGAGCAGATTGATAAGCTCGTAGAGATCGCTTTAATCAATAAAGACGGAAAGTATGACATCAATAAAAAATGGGTTGGAAAAGATGCAGGCAAGTTCTTAAAAGAGCTTGGAATCGACGCAGATCCCCGCCTGATCATCTGTGAAACTCCGGAAAAACATCCGTTTGTTTCGGTAGAGATGATGATGCCGATTCTTCCGATCGTTCGTGTAAAGAACATCGATGAAGCAATTGAGATGGCAGTAAGAGCAGAGCATGGCAATCGCCACTCGGCGCACATCCATTCCAAGAATGTGGACCACTTAACCCGTTTTGCCCGTGCGGTTGAAACTACTATTTTTGTAAAGAACGCACCGTCTTATGCAGGTATTGGTGCAGGCGGCGAAGGCCATACGACCTTTACCATTGCCGGCCCGACCGGCGAAGGTCTGACTTCGGCTCGTTCGTTTACCAGACAGCGCCGTTGCGTTATGGTTGATGGTCTTCACATTATCTAATCTTAAAGGGGAATGACGATGCAAGCGTTAGGAATGATAGAAGTTTACAGCTTTTCCACGGCTCTTCGTGTGGCGGATCTTGCGGCAAAAACTGCAGATGTCAGAATTATTGCATTCGACAGAAACCGTCCGATTCGCACCGACGTTCCGGCACCGCTGGTCATGGTTGTCAAGATGGAAGGCGCAGTTGCAGCGGTTAAGGCTGCAGTGGAAGCCGGTGTCAATTATGCGAAGGAATGCGGAAAGTATATAGTTTCTCATGTCATAGCCAATCCGGGTGATGGCGTAGAGAGAATGGCATATTTATTGGATATCAATAAGGATAAATTCAATAAGAAATTGCCGAAATCGTTGCTGGGCCTGGAAACAGAGGCAAAACCGGCAAATGATGCTATCGGATTTATTGAAGTTGAGGGCTTGGTTGCAACGATTGAGGGAACAGACGCAATGTTAAAAGCGGCCGATGTCCGTTTGGTACATACAGAAAAACGGTTGGGCGGACGACTGGTTACAATTATTGTAGTTGGTAATGTTTCCGCAGTTACAGCAGCAGTTTCCGCAGGTGTCGCCGCATCTTCGGCATTGGGTAAGATTTACGGCCAGGAAGTCATTGCAAATCCCCATCCGGAGATAACCAAATTCTTTGATATGGATACACCGAATCAACAGTAATTTAGCGAAGAGGGTGTTTTAGATGTATGATACAAGCTCGATTGCAGAAGCAGTAAAAAAGGCAATTTGCGCTTATGAACAGATAGAAAGCGATCAGATTAAAATTGGAGTTTCCCAGCGTCATGTGCACTTATCCAGAGAGGATCTGGAGACTTTGTTTGGTAAGGGCTATGAACTGACGAAGAAGAAGACGCTGATGGGAAGGGAATTCGCATCAGAGGAAGTGGTAACCTTAGTCGGTCCTTCCTTAAAAGCGATTGAAAATGTGCGTGTATTAGGTCCGGTCAGAGACAATACGCAGGTTGAAATTTCTCGTACGGATACCTTTATCTTAAAGGTTAGCCCGCCGGTTCGCCCGTCGAATAAGATGGAAGTCGGAGGCCAAGCGGTCTTAGGAAGACAAACC
>JAZSOJ010000152.1:0-2816 GCA_045536855.1 Clostridia bacterium
AAGACAAACCAAATGATCAACTCCTTGGCTCACAGAACGACATGGCTACGATCCGACTTTTTAACATAAGCTCATATGCAAGATGACGGAGAGGCTTATATTCATCGTACATTCTCTTTAAGGTCTTAACCGAAGCTTCGAGCTGTTCGTCTGTTGCACAAAGCAAGTCGATTTCGCCCATCCAGTTTCCGCAACCGCCTTCATCTACATATTTGGAGTTAATGTATGCAACCGGACGTCCGCCGTATTCGATAAATTTCAGCTGAGTTTTCATGTCCTTAATACCGTAGTTAACCGTTTCGGTAGCCGGATTGTAAAGGATGGAACCATGGTAAACGAGCTGCCAGAAAGGAATGGTTTCGTCGCAGATCGGATGCTGCTCACCACAAAGGTTATAGCTTGTGTACAGAGCGTAATCGATATGGTCGGACAGGTAGTCAAAACCACCCTCGGAAGCGAATCCGCCAAATACCTCACGGGTTCTGTCTGCAATATCACAAATTGCTTTTGCCGACTCTCTTGCGGTTGACGGGTGCAAGTCGCTGAAGCAGTTTCTCGGCGGGAAGTTGGAAAGTACGTCGATATAGTGAACGCCTTTAAAGCCCATCTTGCGGATCAGATCCAAATGCTCGTAAGTGTATTTAGCCATGCACTGCGGGCAAACATGGAAAGGCATACCGCCACCCCACGGAATCGGGTCTGTTGAATACGTGCCATCAGCATTGACAACAAGTGCATTTTCATCCCACAAGTTAGAAATTTCGTACATATCGGTACTGTTGGTATGTACAGTCATCAGATAACCGAGAGACTGACCATATGCACCTAAAGCTTCCAGGCCTTCCTGACCGCCGATGGTTTCTTCAATAGGTAAAAGCTGCGGCCATCTGCCGTCGTGCCCTTTAATTTCAACACCGACAAGACAAACTTCTGCTTTGTCAATGCCTGCGTCTTTCATAGCTTTCAGAATTTGTTCTGCTCTTTTTGTGGTACAACCTACGATTACCTCAGGCTCATTTTCGAGCGTCTGATGTAAAACGGGTGCCGGTACCGGCTTCCAAGCCATTCTGATACGAAGCTCGATAGAATCAGCAGCATATTTTACTTCTTCCGATTCTTTTACGCGCTCTTTCAGCGGCTTGGGATTTCTCATACTTCTGTAGAGTGCCGCCATGTCGTTGTAATCGCTTCCCTTGGGAAGAATGTGGTATTCCACGGTCATATCTTCATATAAGTTTTTGCCGTTCAGGTAAAATCTCGGGTAGATGTAGAACGTACCTGCTTTTACACCGACAACGATTTTGTATTCATAGGTCATACCGGTAACGATTGCAAAAATAGAATTTTCAGATGTTTTGTAGCCAAAGATCGGCATCTGATTACTATCTGAAATGTATTCGCAATCAGCTCTGTCGGTGAAACGGCACAACATTGTTCCGCCTTCTTTGGTGCCTCTTGGAGCGATGGAATAACCATTCTCATCTGCGCCGCTTGTGAGAAATTCCGGGCAGAAATCCAAGTAACACAGATCGGTAGGTAAATCTTCTTTTTTGATTGTTGCAATTATTTTGTTACCCGATTCGGTAACTTTTGCAAGCAACTCTTTTTCGCCATTGATTTTACAAATTCCGTTGTTAATCAAATTGATCAAATCCTTTCTTTAGTATTGCAACTTCATTATAATTGTAATATAATGACATTACAATGAAAAAATAACGAACAAATTTGACTTTTCATTCCCGGGAGAATAGAGAGGTGCGTAAATATGCTGAAAACTTACGGTGGAATTTCAAAAAAATTGAACATTCCTGAATTTGAAAGCTTGAGAAGTGACGAATTTCAATACATTTGTAACAATCTTGTTCTGGAACTCAAAGACCATAATTATTCAACGATCCAGGAGGGATTTATCAGCAGAACGCTCGTGGACAGCGATTTCCATATGAGGATTAATTCCATTCATTTTCTTGTTTCGGGCGCTGCGGTGATTGATTTTGACGGGGAAAAAATGCCGATTTCGGCAGGCGACATTTTTGTTGTGGGAAACAATGTCAAGTGCAGCTGGGAATACACCCTGGAATCTGTTGAGATGACGCAGCTTTTTTACCTTCAGCTGGGGAATGCCGAGGATTTGTTTTCTTCGCTGGAGCGTCCGCTCATATTAAGCAACAGACATCTTGACACGCAAAAAATGCAAAGACTTTTCGAAGAGGAGACACCGTATTCCGCAATAGAAATGAAAAACATCACGTTTTCGTATGTGACGGAATTTTTGAAAATTGCGGGGATTGACCTGCGAGAGTATATCGATATTGTAAAAAAATATGAAAAGGTTTTTTCCTATATCAATGATCATCTCAGCATGAAGCTTAAGCTCAGCGAAATTGCGGGAGGGACAAGCTATTCGACAGGGTTTTTGACAAAGAGTTTTGTGAAGGATAACAAAACCACGGTGAAAAGTTATATCCATAACAAGCTGATGGCACAGGCGGAACAGATGCTCATTTATTCGGAGTTGCCTGTTTCAGATATATCGGAACAGCTTGGTTTTTGTGAATTATCATATTTCACGAGATGGTTCAGAAAAAAGAAAAGCTGTACTCCGAGCGAATACAGAAAAAATATGCGGCCTGAGTTTAGAATTATGTGATATGGATATGCAGATAAATTAAAATTAAAAAAGCAAATGCCCGCCGGGGCATTTGCTTTTTTAAAACAACCCCCACGGGGTTCGAATCCCATCCAATAAAAAAACTGAGCACCCAATGGGTACTCAGTTTTTTGGCGGAGAGGGAGGGATGATGTCTTGCTTTGCA
>JAZSOJ010000176.1:0-7978 GCA_045536855.1 Clostridia bacterium
ATTTCAAATTTTGCGCAAGCGGGAAAGGAATCTCGACATAACAATAAGTATTGGGGAAGAATGCCGTACATCGGCGTCGGTGCAGCGGCGCATTCGCAAATAGATCATATCCGATTTGGCAATCCAAGCGGGTTGTCTGAATATGAGAAAGTATCAAAGCTTTTTCCGACGGAAGGTAGAGTGGTGGAGATGTTGTCGCTTGAAGATGAAATGTCGGAGTTTATTTTCCTTGGCTTGCGCAAGATGTCTGGTGTGTCGGGCAAGGAGTTTAAAACTGCCTTTGGCAGAGAAATAACGGAGGTATTTTCAAAGCCTATCCAAAAATTTGTAACTTACGGATTGTTGAAATTTGAAGATGATGTTATGCGATTGACAGAACGAGGGATTGACTTGTCCAATCAGGTGTTTTGTGAGTTCTTGTTAGATTAGAGGAGAGAAAAATGAAAGTAAGAGTGCATAATATTAAATTGCCCTTAGATGCGGGAGAAATGGAAATCAAAGCGGCAGCACTGGCAGCAATTAGAATAAAAGAAGAAGAATGCCTTTCTTTTCGTGTGGCAAAGCAATCCGTTGATGCACGAAAAAAACAGGTCTCATTTGTGTACAGTGTAGATTTAGAAACGACGGGACGGGTGCACTGTACCGGCAAAGATATTGTGCCACTGAAAGTGGAGGAAGTTTGTCAATTATCGCCGGGGTCAAAGGAATTAAAACACAGACCGATCGTTGTAGGCAGTGGTCCTTGTGGTTTGTTTTGTGCACTTTTGTTAGCCCGTGCCGGATATAGACCGGTTCTTCTGGAACGTGGAGCAGATGTAGATGAACGGACTAAAATCATTCAAAACTTTTGGAGTGGCGGAGCATTTTCCGAACAAACAAATGTGCAGTTTGGGGAAGGTGGCGCCGGAACTTTTTCGGATGGAAAGCTGACGACAAGAGTGTCTGACCCTAAGATTATGCACGTGCTTGAAACTTTTGTGAGGTTTGGTGCACCGGAAGAAATCTTATATCGGGCGAAGCCGCATATCGGGACGGACATATTGAAACGTGTCGTAAAATCAATGCGCCAAGAAATTGAGAAGTTAGGCGGGGAAGTGCGTTTTTTTGCACATGTGACGGATGTTGAAATTGTCAATGATAAAGTCCGTGGGGTACGCCTGAAAGGTGGCGAGGAAATTCCTTGCAGTATTTTGGTATTGGCAATTGGTCACAGTGCACGTGATACCTATCAGATGCTTTATGAAAAGGGATTGGCCATAGAAGCCAAACCATTTTCTGTTGGAGCGAGAATCGAACATTTACAGAGCTTCATTGATGAGGCGATGTATGGAGATTTTGCCGGCCATCCGAAACTGGGGGCGGCAGAATATCAACTATCTTATCGAAATGCAGAGGATGCGTGCTATTCTTTCTGTATGTGCCCCGGTGGTGTTGTTGTTGCGGCGGCTTCGGAAGAAAATACCGTTGTTACAAATGGTATGAGCTATTACGCCCGTGCGGAGAGAAATGCCAATTCAGCGCTTTGTGTCAATGTTACACCGGCCGACTTCGAGAGCGGACATCCCCTTGCCGGCATGGAGTATCAGCGACGGATGGAAAAACTGGCATTTGTGATGGGCGGAAATCGCTATACGGCACCGGCGCAAAAGGTGAGCGATTTTTTAGACGGGGCATCGACATCTGTATTTTCCGGTGTTTTTCCAAGTTATCAGCCGGGAGTTTTGCCAACAGATTTAACATCGTGCTTTTCAATACGTGTGTCAAATGTATTAAAAGATGGATTGCGACAGTTTGAACGCAAAATTAACGGATTTACTAACAATGCAATATTAACCGGCGTTGAGACAAGAACGTCGGCACCTGTACGAATTTTACGCAATGAGAACTTGGAATCCGTAAATGTTTTTGGCATTTATCCTGCCGGGGAGGGGGCAGGTTATGCCGGAGGGATTGTTAGTGCATCGCTTGACGGTATAAAAATTGCTGAAAAAATTATCTCAACTTACAAAACTGTCGAATAGTGTCACGACTTGCGAACATACATTCGACCAAGCGTCACATTTGTGGACATTTTGATTTTTAACATATAAAAATTGATTCGAATTTGTAATTTTTTTACTTGTTGCATCAATTTTTTTTGTAAATTTTTAACCACTTTTTTATCGTTTTTTGAATTGAGATTTTTAAAATAATCGAAATGTGTTTTTTTAGACAAATTTCAAAATGAAATATAATAAAACAACAATGATGTCACAGTTGTGTCACACTTTTATGTCATTTTTTGCGAAATGGGGGGACTGGATTTTTTTATTTAAATCCTATATAATGTATGTAGCCAATAAGAAAAAGCAATATATGGGAGGAAAATGAAAATGCCAAAGAGAAAACTATATCAAAAGGTTCATGTAGACAGTACGGGTGAGAATGGGAATTCACAATTTGATTTGGAGTATTACATTCTGGAAAAAGAAATAATGATTGACGGAATGTGCATCAATACGTATGGTGTGGAAATCAGTAAATTATTTAAAGCGGAGGATGGAGTAGTATATAAAGAATATCGTAAGATTTTTGATATCTTTTGTACGGAACGGGAAGCAGAAAAAGTGTTGGAGAAGTTAGCAAGGAACACGGTGACTCCCATTAGCTTATTGGATGTATTGGAAAATCTGATTGGCACTGGCGATCTGATCAATGAGGAAACTTCTTTTGTTGCGGTGTAAAAAATTAAAAAGAATAAAAGGACAGGTTGATTCGTATATATATACCAATCGGCCTGTCCTTTATTTTGTCGTCAAAAAGGAGAATGATGCATGAAGAAGAATAAAAAACATAGAACACAAGAGTACCGCTACCGCAGAAGAAATATGGACGAACAAAGAAAAAGTAAAAGTTTTGGGCATGTAATGCAGCAGACAATAGTTTCGATTCTTTTATTTGTTGTCGTGTTGTCCTTGTGGATGAATCAAGATGAGACCGTTGGTTTTGCTAAAAGCAGTATACGCTATATTGTTACTGAAAATACGGACTGGAAAGGGTCGGTGTCGGAGTTTTGCGAACAAGTTTTATCCGCTGTGACGCAAAATAAAAAAACAAACGCTCAATTTGAACCTTTGGCAGATCTTGCGATACCGGCCGAAGGAAAGATGATTTCGTCTTTTGGCAAGCGGACCAAACGGGGCACGACAGAAGAAGAGTTTCATTATGGCGTTGATTTTGAAGCATCCTCAGGAAATAAAATTTTTTGTTGTGCAGATGGCATCGTTGCGGAAATCGGAGAAAGTGAGACCTATGGGAAATATATTTTAGTGAGTCATAATGAGAAACTTTCGAGTTATTATGGTGGCTGTGGAGAAATTCTGCCTCAAGAAGGGACGAAGGTTACAAAAGGACAGTTGTTAGGAACCATCAGCGGTAATAGCGAACAGGATACGGCGTGTTTACATTTTGAGATTCGTGAGGGCGATACGTCGCTGGATCCGGCTGCATTCTTAAATACTTTGCAAAAGGGTTGAGTACATGATAAAAATAACACGTTTTTTCTATGTACATTTTTTAATTGTTCCGCTTTTTGTGTTATCTTATGTTTTAGGAAGTATACATACATTATTGATGGCCTATGCCATCGTTACCATTCATGAACTGTTTCATCTATTTGCGGCGCTTATCATGGGAGTTCGGAGCTGCAGCATCATCGTTATGCCGTTCGGAATGTCTTTGAGGATTTCTGCAAATATTGCGAAAGAACCAATGAAAGAAAGTTTAATTGCTCTTTCGGGGCCTCTTGCCAATGCTGTTATGATTTTAGCGGGATATATCCTGAGGAATGTCTATCCTTGGGCAGAGGAGAGTATGTTTTTATACTTCAGTTTAAATTGGATCATTATGCTGATGAATTTACTGCCCGTTTTACCATTGGATGGGGGCAGAGTGTCACGGGCGATTATGACACATATTTTTGGATATCTTACAGGAATGAAAATAGTCCGGACGATCACATTGATTCTTGTAATATTACTGCTTGTTGCGGGGATCATAACCGTAATACTTTCGAACTACAATATATCTCTTTTGCTTGCGGCGGCTTTTTTGCTTTTCCATTTTATTGAGGAGAAAAAACACGGAGATTTGTTTGTATTAAAGGAATTATTGCGCTCAAAAGAAAGGCTTGTCGAAAAGAAACTGATGAAAACAAAACTCTTGGCTGCGACGGAAGAGACAAAGGCAGAAAAAATTTTGCGCAAATTAGGATATGATTACTTTCATCTGATTTATGTGGATGGACTCTATGGAGGAAGAATCATATCCGAAACACAGCTCATTGAGTCACTGGTGACAAAGGGGTATGGTATACGCATGAAAGAGATCGGCAATTTCAAAAAAAAGAAGGATAAAACCGGAGTTTCTTACTGATTTTTTATTAAAAAGACAATTTTTTTCCTGTTTTCTGCTATTGTAATTTAATTGCTTGCTATAAAACTGGAATTATGTTATTATAAAATAGATTGAATATGAAGTACAGACATTTATTACATACCGGAAGGGGAAACTACAGATGAAGCTTGCTTTTTCGACCTTGGGCTGTCCCGATTTCAGTTGGACAGATATTTATACCATGGCAAAAGATATTGGTTTCCATGGCATTGAGGTCCGTGGAATTGGCAATGAACTGATGGCTTTTCGTTGCAAACAGTTTTGTGGCGAACGGTTGGAAAAGACGATTGAAAAATTAAAGAAAATGCATTTGGAAATTCCTTGTCTTTCTGCAGGCACAAGCTTAAAGCACAAAGAGACACTTGCTGATGCACAGAATGAAATTATGGAATATATTGCTCTTGCGGCCAAATTAGGAACGCCTTATGTGCGTGTTTTGGCGGATGAAAAGGCAAATGTTGACGGCGAAGTAGATGACGATGCAATCATCGAAGCGCTTTTGCCTTTGGTGCGTGCGGCCGAAGAGAAGAAAGTAACTCTTTTGATTGAGACAAATGGTGTTTATTCGGATACCGCACGTCTTTGTAATTTGCTCAATCGTCTGGAAAGTGATTGGGTTGGTGCACTTTGGGACATCCATCATCCGTATCGTTTTATGGGTGAAAAACCGGAGACGACCGTACAGAACCTTGGCGCCTATATTAAATATACGCACCTGAAAGATTCTGTTATGGAAGACGGAAAACCAAGTTATCGGATGGTAGGTGAGGGAGATTTGCCGATTGATGCGGCAATGCTTGCGCTTCGTTCCATCAATTACGAAGGCTATGTGTCACTTGAGTGGCTCAAACGTTATGCGGAGGGCCTTTTGGATGCCGGCATTGTATTCCCGCAGTTTACTAACTTTATGAGTAATTATTTAGATAGTGGCAGTGAGATTCGCCGTCTGTATAGCGATAGCAGAAATGCCGGGAAATATGTTTGGCCGAAAGAACATCTGATTGATTTAACTTTTCCGCAGGTACTTGACAGAATGGCGGAAGAATTTCCGGACCAGTATGCGTTCCGCTATACGACACTGGATTATACCAGAACCTATGCAGAATTCCGTGATGACGTTGATGCGTTTGCCCGTTCGTTAATCGCAATGGGCGTAAAACCGGGAGATCATGTTGCGATTTGGGCGACCAATGTGCCGCAGTGGTATATTACCTTCTGGGCAACAACAAAGATTGGTGCCGTTTTGGTAACGGTGAATACTGCATATAAAATTCACGAGGCAGAGTATTTACTTCGTCAGTCAGATACTCACACGCTCGTTATGATTGATGGGTATAAAGATTCGGATTATGTTGCAATTATTAATGAGCTTTGCCCAGAACTTCAGACCGCAGAAGAGGGAAAACCCTTACATATTAAGAAATTCCCATTCCTACGCAATGTCATCACGATTGAATCGAAACAAAAGGGTTGCTATACCTGGGAAGAAAGTCTTGCGCTTTCCAAAACGGTTCCGGTGGAGGAGGTTTACCGTCGTGCGGCAGCGATTGACAAGCACGATGTGTGTAATATGCAGTATACTTCCGGAACGACCGGTTTCCCGAAAGGTGTTATGCTGACACATTATAATGTTGTCAATAACGGCAAAAACATTGGTGACTGTATGGATTTATCGACAGCTGACCGAATGATGATTCAGGTTCCGATGTTCCATTGCTTTGGTATGGTTTTGGCTATGACGGCATCGATGACACACGGTGTTACAATGTCTCCGATTCCTGCGTTTTCACCCAAAAAAGGGCTGGATTGTATCAATAAAGAGAAAATTACGGCATTCCACGGTGTGCCGACGATGTTTATTGCGATGCTCTCGCACGACGATTTTGACAAAACTGATTTTTCGTCGATGCGTACGGGTATCATGGCAGGGAGTCCCTGCCCGATTAAAGCAATGCAGGATGTTGTAGACAAAATGAATATGAAGGAAATTTGTATCGTTTACGGACAGACCGAGGCTTCGCCGGGTTGTACGATGAGTAAAACGACAGATTCTTTAGATGTTCGTGTCAATACGGTTGGAGCAGCGATGTTCGGCGTAGAGTGTAAAATTGTTGATCCTGAAACGGGAGAAGATTTGCCGGATAATGTGGATGGTGAATTTGTGGCAAAAGGCTATAACATTATGAAAGGCTACTATAAAATGCCTGAGGCAACCGCTGCGGCTATTGATGAAAATGGTTGGCTCCATACGGGAGACCTTGCACGGCGTGACGAAAACGGATACTATAAAATTACCGGTCGAATTAAAGATATGATTATTCGTGGCGGTGAGAATATTTATCCGAAAGAAATCGAAGATTTTATTTATACCCATCCGAAAGTTTTAGATGTTCAGGTCATTGGCGTTCCGGATAAACAGTATGGCGAAGAAATTATGGCTTGTGTTATACTCAAAGAAGGCGAAACAATGACCGAAGAGGAAATGAAAGAATATGTGGCTTGTCATATGGCAAAACACAAAACGCCGAGATATGTGGATTTCGTAGAGGGATTCCCGATGAATGCGGCAGGAAAAATCTTAAAGTATAAAATGCGGGAGCAGGCAGTAGAAAAGCTGAACCTGCACGCAGCAAATTCGATTGAAACCGCATAAAAAAGGGATGGCGCACGCCATCCTTTTTATTTTCCGCTGGGTATCCAGAAATATTTATCTAAATCAACACAGTTTTCATCATTTACTAAAATTCCTTCCTGTTCTAATAATTGACGCTGGACATCAGGACCACCAAAAGCAAAACCGGGAGCTAATCGTCCCATTCGATTGACGACCCGATGACAGGGAATGATTCCGGGCTTGGGGTTTACATGGAGTGCATAGCCCACAGCACGTGCACCGTGCGGATGCCCTAAGGCATGGGCGATGTGTCCGTAAGTACAAACCTTGCCTTTTGGAATCTTGCTCACCAGTTCATAAACTTCCTCAAAAAAACTCATATCAGTCATCCTTTTGTTGATTTGTCGAGGTATTGCGATTTATTCATACGTATCATGTGATGTATTTAAAATTTTATGCATTTCATCACAAATACCTATTGGCTTTCGGGTGGCAGAGAATGTATGGTAGTTTTGGAGCATGTATTTTATGTTGGTTGGAGTTTTGTCCTCTTATAAAATGCCTGATTGGAGCTTTGGGTTTTGAAATATCTCTGACTAATTCAACTAACTTTTCTTTGTTTTTTAATATTTTATCATAAAAGTTCAAAAAAACAATTATTTTGTTTATTTTATGATGGAATTTATTAGAATTATGTGTTATTATAATATTAGATGCATAAAAACTTTAATAATATACATAAAGTAAGGAGACGTGAAGATGAATTTGCCTTTTGAAATTGACTTAAAGGATAAAGTGGCGGTTGTTACCGGCGGAGGTGGGATACTTTGCGGTACATTCGCAAAAGCGTTATCCGCTTGCGGCGCAAAGGTAGCAATTTTAGACCTACGCAAAGAAGCGGCAGATGCGGTTGCTGATGAAATCAAGGCA
>JAZSOJ010000058.1:0-1964 GCA_045536855.1 Clostridia bacterium
TGTGGTTTTCCAGCATATAAATGGCAGTTTGACGGTCGCTGACCATATAGGCCATAATGCTGTTGATATGATGCGTTGTTTCTTTGTGGTATTCATCGTTCAAAATGAAAAACAACTGTTTGTTTTTCTGATAGGATTGCATTTTGTAAGGGCCGGTGCCATTGGGCACATAGTTTGCCATATTTTCTACGGCAGCTTCCGGCGTTGCTGCTGTGCGGTGCGAGATAATGGGGAAATCCAAAAGCACCGGGAAATTCGCTACCGGGCGTTTTAAGGAAACATGCAACACATTTCCACTGGAACTGATGCTGTCCACATCATTCAAAAGTTTCGCATATGGTCCGTCGGCAATCAACAGAGTTCGCAAAGAAAATTCTGCATCATACGCAGTCAATTTCGTTCCGTTATGGAAAAAGACATCCGATTTAAGCCGGAAGGTATAATGACAACCATCTTCCGAGACGGAATAAATCTCACAGAGATTTGGCGAGTAACTAAAATCCTGACAGACAGTAAAAAGGCCGTCATAAAGAAGTTTCAAGGTCCGGATGTTTTCGGCATTTTGCGTTACGAGCGGATTTAATGTGTCTGTTCCAAACAGGCAGAGACGAAGCGTTCCGCCGTCTGTTGGTGTCTCGTTTGTGTTTTCATACTCGATCATTTGCGTTGGCACCGGCTCTGTTTCGTGGGATGCACTTTTGCAGCCGAACAACGACAAGAGCAGTGCGCAAACCGCAAAAAATAAAAATATGCGTTTTATCAAAACCGACACCTCCTTTGATAATGAAAGCCGCCGTCTGTGAGCCGGACAGCGACTTTATAATACTTATGGTTGTAAAATGATATTATGCTTTTTTGTTGCCGTTGATGGTTTGCGAAATGTAGGCGAGGGCATGTTCCATCGCCTTGTCAGCACCTAATTCCAACACTTCGTCATTTGCACGGAGCTTATATTCAACCACATTTTCGGTTGCTTTTTTACCAACGGTGATTCGGATCGGGATACCGATCAAGTCAGCGTCCTTAAATTTTACGCCGACACGCTCTGCACGATCATCCAAAAGGACATCCACGCCTTTTTTTCTCAGTTCTTCATAAATTTTTTCGGCCAATTCAACCTGCTCAGGTTCACGCATGCTGACCGGTACAACCAGCACCTGATACGGAGCAACGCTCATCGGCCATACGATGCCGTTTTCGTCGCTGAACTGTTCAATTACAGCGGCAATGGTACGGCTGACGCCGATGCCGTAGCAACCCATAATCATCGACTGGGGTTTGCCGTTTTCGTCTAAGTATGTGCAATCCATAGCATCGGTATACTTCGTACCGAGTTTAAAGATATGACCGACTTCAACACCCTGTGTAGTGCTGATGGGTTTGCCACATTTCGGGCAAACATCTCCCTCTGTGATGGTACGAACATCAATGACGGCATCTTGCTTAAAGTCGGAAACATTTACGTTTTCAAAATGATAATCTGTTTCATTTGCGCCAACGATGAAGTTTGTCATTTCCATAATTTCCTTGTCGCAGATCACCGGAATATTAAGACCAATAGGGCCTGCAAAACCAACGGCTGCGTTTGTGATGCGAACCACGGTGTCAGCAGAAGCAAGCTCTAAATCCTGCTCATTGATTCCTAAATGATTAATGAGCTTCACTTCGTTGATTTCACGGTCGCCACGCACCATAACAGCGACTACCTTTTCCTCTGCCTGATACAGGATGGTCTTTGCAAAATGCTTACTGTCGGTGTGTAAAAAGTCAACCAATTCTTCAATCGTACCGGCGTGCGGCGTATGAATCTTATTCATTGGTTTCGGTGCTTCCTTTTCCATTGTTTCGGGAATGCATTCTGCCTTTTCCACATTGGCTGCATAAGCACAAGCAGGGCAGTAAGCGATGGTATCTTCACCCGTATCGGATTTCACCATAAATACCTGAGAACCGGAACCACCCAT
>JAZSOJ010000070.1:0-7768 GCA_045536855.1 Clostridia bacterium
CATCTGTTTTACGTGTATTCGTAGGCGGAACGTGGGGAAAAACACAGCGAATGGGTACGCGTCTTTCCGCAACCTATACTCCCGATGAAATTCCCCAGGTAATTGAAAAGGTTATGCTTTGGTATAAGGAAAATGGTTACGTTAAGGAGCGTCTTGGTGCTGCGGTGGACCGTCTTGGAGTCTGTGCGCTGGAAGCTGCTCTTGCAACGAATGATTTACTTGACAGAAAAGCTGAAATTTTAGCCAAACCGTTGCTTGAAAGATCATAAAGGTTTCTAACCTTTATTCTATTTTAAGGGGCGACCAAGTTGGTCGCCCCTGCTCTTATTCTGTTGCTTGATATCTAAAGCGGTGCAACTGCGCACATTAAAAACGAGGCAAGGGTTGATGGATGCGATTTAAAAATCAGCCGAACGTTTTGCCCTATTCTATAAAGAGGTGAGAAAATGCTTGATTTTACATACTATGCACCGACCAAGGTGCATTTCGGAAAAGGAAAAGAACAAAAAGTCGGCGAAATTGTTGCATCTTACGGTTTTCAGACCGTGATGCTCCAATACGGCAGGGAAAGCATCAAAAAAAGCGGGCTTTATGACACCGTCATAGCTTCTTTAACTGCTGCAGGGATCCGTGTCGTCGAGATGGGCGGTGTTGAGCCGAACCCGAAGATAGAGTTTGTGCGGCAAGCAGCAGAGCTTGCAAAAAAAGAGGGCGTCGAGCTGATTTTAGCCGTCGGCGGCGGCAGCGTGATCGACTCTTCCAAATACACCGCACTTGCAGCGGCAGATGACGGTGATGTCTGGGATTTTATTACCCGAAAACGTGCTCCGAAAGGCGCTCTCCCTGTAGGCGTCATTCTCACAATCGCTGCAGCAGGAAGCGAAATGAGCGCATCGGCTGTCCTGACCCATTTAGATCTGTCAATGAAACGGGGCTTAAACGGCGATTTTAACCGCCCCTTGTTTTCGATTTGCAATCCCGAGCTGACCTATACCGTCAGTCCATATCAAACCGCCTGCGGCATCGTGGATATTATGGCGCATACGATGGAACGATATTTTACAGACTGTGCTCCTACTCCTTTAACCGACCGCATCGCTGAAAGTATTTTAGCTTCTGTGGTCGATGCAGGTAGGGTGTTGATGGAAAATCCTGAAGATTATGAAGCAAGAGCGACGACGATGTGGGCGTCGAGCTTATCACACAATGACCTCACCGGTTGCGGCAGAGAAAATGCGCTGCCTGTGCATCAGTTAGAGCACGCTCTTTCGGGTGAGTTTGACCACATCGCACACGGCGCAGGACTTGCCGTTTTATTTCCTGCGTGGGGACGCTATGTCATTGATAAAAATATCCCCCGCTTTGCGCAATTTGCACGTCGGGTGTGGGGCGTAAGCGAGGAAGATGAGCGCTTGGCGGCACAAGAGGGAATCGAAAAAATGGCTGCATACTTTGCCTTTTTGGGAATGCCGCAAAAGCTTTCCGATTTTCATATCCCCAAAGACTCGCTTACAAAACTAACTGGGCTTTGCACCTTTGGAAACACCCGAACCGTAAAATCCTATGTGGAACTAAACAGTAACACAATACAAGAGATTTTTGAAAGCTGTTATTAAAACAAGAGGTCGCAGTGAATTCACTGCGACCTCTTTATTATGTAATCAATAGCCAAACTCTGCGGATAACGAATCGTCCTGATTGACCCAGCGCTCCACGTTAATCACACGATATTCCGTCGGGGTATCACGCACGATAACCTCTTTGATTCCCGCATTGATAATCATACGCTTGCACATTGCACAGCTGGTTGCATTCTCTACAATCTCGCCGGTTTTTGCATCTGTGCCAACCAGGTACATCGTCGATCCAATCATATCACGGCGTGCGGCACTGATAATACAGTTCGCCTCGGAATGCACCGAACGGCACAGCTCATAGCGCTCTCCACGGGGGATATTCATCTTTTCTCTCTGGCAATACCCTAAATCAATACAGTTTTTTCTTCCACGAGGAGCTCCGGTATAACCGGTGGAAATAATCTCATCGTTTTTTACCAGGATTGCTCCATAGTTCCGGCGCATACAAGTGCCTCGGCCGGATACGGTTTGCGCAATATCCAGATAATAGTTGATTTTATCTCTTCTTTTCATCTTTTTCCCTCTTCCTTACAATATTTCAGCGATTTTATTTCGTTCCGAACATTCTGTCACCGGCATCGCCAAAACCGGGAACAATATAACCCTGTTCGTTTAATCCCTTATCCACCGAGCATACATATAATTTCACATCCGGATGTTTTTCTTCTAACAGTGCTACCCCTTCCGGTGCCGCAATTAAACTCATTACCTTGATGTCTTTAACCCCATGGCCTTTTAACAAATCAATCGCTGCACAAACCGAGCGACCGGTTGCAAGCATCGGCTCAAGCACAATCGTCTCCGAGCTTTCAACATCCGTCGGGAGCTTACAGTAATAGTCCTTCGGCTCGAGCGTTCCTTCCTCACGACAAAGACCGATATGTCCGATTTTGATGGAAGGCATAATATTTTCAATGCCGGCCGCCATCACAAGTCCCGAGCGCAAGATTGGAATCAGTGCCAGCTTAATTCCGCTAATAACCTCTGTCTGCGCCGTTCCAAGCGGCGTGTCGATGCTGACCTCTTTTAAGGGCAGATCACGTGTAACCTCATACCACATCAGCGTGGAAATCTCCTTGACCAGCTCACGAAACTCCTTGGTGTTGGTCTGGCTGTCACGCAACATTGTAATTTTATGTTGAATTAACGGATGTTTTACATCGATTCGATTGCTCATAATACTTCCTCCTGTGCTTCAAGTGCATGGATTTTATCAATTCGTTTTTGGTGGCGTCCGCCCTCAAATTCTGCATTCATATATGCTTTCAAGATAGAAATGGCCAACTCCGGACCGGTCACTCTGCCGCCAAACGCAAGAAAGTTTGCATCATTATGACGCTTGGTCATTTCTGCGGCATATTCTGTACCCACCAGTGCGCAACGGATGCCGTCAATCTTATTTGCCGCCATGGAAATGCCGATTCCGGTACCACAAATCAAAATTCCGAAATCATAGCCGCCATCTAAAAAACGCTTGCAAGTTTTTTCTGCAATATCAGGATAGTCCACCGAATCACTGTTATATGTACCGCAATCGGTTACCCCCTCGCCAATCGAAGTGAGGTATGTCATCAGCGTCTGTTTCAGTTCCAGACCACCATGGTCACAGCCAATTACTATCATTCTTTTTCTCCTTTGTTTTTTTCTTCATATTCTCGCTCTGCCTGCGACGGACGCAGATAAAGCGGTGAAATTTCATCGTATTTCTGCCATTTGCCCGCCAGCGCTTCCTTTTCTGCCAAAAGCGTCAAATTCGCCGCAGAAATGATATTCTGCCGCACATCAGAAAACATCGCTTTTTCACCCAAACGCTCCACGATTTTGTCCCGATGCAAAATACCCGCATCACCGACAAACAGGCAGGGTGTTTCCGGCAGCGCATTCATCAGTTCATCCATCGTTAGCACCGTTGGGGCAAGGAACTCCTCGATTTCTTTTCCCTTGCGCTGATAAATCGCACAAAACACTTCGTCTACTCTTGCAAACATGGCGCTGACAACCGTTTCGCAAAATGGCGTCAAGGCACAGGCAATTGTTTTCAAGCTATCCACACAAACAACCGGCTTAGAAAGCGCCTGCGCAAAACCCTTAATTGTCGCAACGCCGATACGTACGCCCGTAAACGAACCCGGACCTACCCCGCAGGCAAATCCATCCATATCAGAAAGCGAAAAGCCACAACTGTTTAACATTGATTCAATCATCGGTACCAAATGTGCCGAATGGGTTTTTTTCTGGTTCAAAGTATATTCGCAAATAATTTCACCATTTTCTACGACTGCCGCACTTGCGGCCTGCGAGGAGGTATCAATTCCCAATAAACGCATATCAGCACGACTCCTCTACTGTAATCCTTCGTCCGTCATCGCCCGCATCAAAGTCCCGTGTAATTGTTATCGTCAGGCGTTTTTTCGGCAAACTGCCCGCAATTTGTTCGGGCCACTCAATCAGACAAATCGCATCTTTTGCCAAATATTCGTCGAAACCGACTTCTGCGAGTTCATCCTCATCTTCAATCCGATACATATCAAAATGATAAATGAGCATCCCCGCTTCGCCCTGATATTCGTTCACAAGGGTAAAGGTCGGACTGTTTACTACATCCTGCACGCCGAAATATTCACAGATGCCTTTGGTAAAAATGGTTTTTCCGACACCCAGATCTCCCGAAAGGCATACCACATCACCCGGCGCAAGCTGTTTTGCAAATTCATACGCAAAAAGAAAGGTTTCCGCCTCACTTTTTGTCTGCCGCTCAATCATCTTATGCCGCAGGTGCGACCGGTCGGATACTGGTCGGCGTTTTTGTCGGAGCCGGCGTCGGCTCAGGCGTCGGCAGAGGCGTCGGCTTTACGGTTGGCTTTGCCGTCGGTTTGGCCGTGGGTGTTGCCGTCGGCTTTGCGGACGGTTTTGCCGTTGCTGTCGGTGCAGGGGTTGCGGACGGTTTTGCCGTCGGCGTCGGTACAGGCGTCGGCGTCTGGCTCGGCACAATATCTGTAATTGCGCTGGCCGGATTGCCGCTTTCAAGCTCACGAATGCGCTCATCACGTTCTTTTAATAGCTCAATCAACTCTGCTTTGGAAAGCGCCTCATAGTTCACCGTCGGAGATGCGCTTGGTGTCGCAGAAGGCTGAACCGGTGCAGCGCCGTCATCTCTGCCGGCACGCAAACTAATCGTTGTAATCCAATAGGAAAGGAAGAAAAGCGCAACCAAAAGCGCTATTACACAAAGTGTAAGCAATACCTTTTTTCCGCCGGAAAGCGGTCTTTTTGTCCGTCTTGCCATGGCAACTACCTCCTAAATGAAAGTTCATTTATTTTTCGACTTATCATACAATAATATACATATTTATTCTATCATAATCCCTCTCCAATGTAAAGCAAAACCGAGCAAAATTTATTTCTCAAATCCCCGCTGTTTCTTTCATTTCTGGTGCCGAGTGCTCCGTCACCCTCTTGTAAAATCGTCTGCTTTATGGTATACTTTCCTTATCTGCACATAGTTATGCAGAGATTGGAAAATCGAATCCGGCCGGTAACGGAAAATAAAGGAGGTCTTTTTATGTCCAATATTTGGCACGACATTTCTCCCAAGCGCATCAATGCAGAAGATTTTATCTGTGTAATTGAAATTTCCAAAGGTAGCAAGAAGAAATATGAACTTGATAAAGAAACAGGCTTCCTTCTATTAGACCGCATTTTATACACATCGACACACTATCCCGCAAACTATGGCTTTATCCCCCGCACCTACGGTGACGATCACGATCCTCTCGACGTGCTCCTTTTGTGCTCGGAGCAGATTGAGCCGATGACTTTAGTGCGTGCATACCCTATCGGTGTCATTTCTATGATTGATAACGGTAGAAACGACGAAAAAATTATTGCTATCCCGTTTAATGACCCGAACTATAATATGTATACCGATATTACCGAGCTCCCCGGCCATGTTTTCGAGGAAATGAGGCACTTTTTCAGCGTATATAAAAATCTTGAACATAAGGATACCGCTGTCAACGAAGTGAAAGGGCGTGAGGAATCCGTCAGGATTATCAACAACGCCATCGACAGCTATATCGAAAAATTCTGCAAATAAACAAGGACGGTGATTCTATGAATTCCAAAATCACACCTTGCGAAACCTGTGCATACTATGATCTCAATGTCGAAACGGATGAATATGAGTGTCTGGCGAATTTCGACGAGGACGAGCTCTCCTCATTTTATGCAGGGAAAAATCGCAGTTGCCCCTATTACCGCTATTACGACGAATATAAGATGGTTAAAAAGCAAAATTAAAAAAGAGAAGGTTGGGCAAATGATGCCCAACCTTCTCTTTTTGTTTATTCCCAAATGACATCGCTGCCTGCGATACGGGTCATTTTCTATTTAATTTCAAGTTTTGTATCTGTTACGGTGATTTCGATGCTCCTTGTCAAAAGGTCGGCATAGTTAAATGACACGGTTCTTCCGGCCTCAGCAAATTCTGATATACTGTCTAAAATAACGATGAAAATCGACGGATAGGTCGCACTAATTACACCCTGCCGGACAATCACACGCTTACGCCCCTTTTTTGCCGTCAGCTTGATTCGTTTCCCAATATTTTCGTTTAACAGTGTCTTTACCCGTTCAATGTCGTCTTTTTCAATCATCGGCCGCACCCAGCCTTTCGACAATACTTTCCTATATATTACCATATTTTTATAAATCTGTCAAGTTTTCTTTCCCGGAGGCAAGGGCACAACAAAAATGAGGACGCAAAAGCGTCCTCATTTTTGTTTTTATTCTTCTTTTTTCCACTCAAAAGTGCCGGAAAGTAATGTAACGGTGTCCTTTGAAACGCTTAAAATTCCGCCATCTGTCGAGGCGGACTTTTCGCTCCCGTCTTTCATTTCCACACGTACCGTTCCGGCCTTTATAGTTGTGACAAAGGGGGCATGCCCGGCAAGTATGGCAAGATCTCCCTCTGCGCCACGCACATAAAGTGCCGAAACTTCTTCGGAAAGCATGCTCCCGTCAGGCGTCGAAATGGTCAAATGATAGGTTCTCATTTTGCCGCCCTCTTTGCCTTTTCTACCGCCTCATCAATCGTACCTACGAATAAAAACGCCGACTCTGGCAGATTATCGTGTTTCCCTGAAATAATCTCCGAAAAGCCACGAATCGTCTCGGAAAGCGGCACATAGGTACCGGTGATGCCGGTGAATTTTTCAGAAACATGGAATGGCTGGGAAAGGAATCTCTGTAGCTTTCTTGCACGGGATACAAGCAGCTTATCCTCATCCGATAATTCGTCCATGCCCATAATTGCAATAATATCCATAAGCTCTTTATATCTTTGCAGAATTCTCTGCACTTCTTTTGCAACCTCGTAATGCTCATCGCCCACATGCTCCGGCGAAAGAATCCGGCTGGTGGATTCTAATGGGTCAACCGCCGGATAAATACCTTGCGATGCGATGCTTCTTGACAGAACCGTTGTTGCATCTAAATGCGCAAAAGTCGTTGCCGGCGCAGGGTCGGTTAAGTCATCGGCAGGCACGTAAACCGCCTGAACCGAGGTAATGGAGCCACGCTTTGTGGAGGTGATGCGCTCCTGCAGCGCACCCATCTCCGTTGCCAGCGTCGGCTGATAACCAACGGCGGACGGCACACGGCCAAGCAGTGCCGAAACCTCACTGCCTGCCTGGGTAAAGCGATAAATATTATCAATAAATAAAAGCACATCCTGTTTTTCTTCATCACGGAAATACTCCGCCATGGTAAGACCCGAAAGTCCGACACGCATACGAGCGCCCGGCGGTTCATTCATCTGACCGTACACGAGTGCGGTTTTGTCGAGTACGTCCGACTCCATCATTTCACAGTAGAGGTCATTTCCCTCACGGGTACGCTCGCCCACACCCGTAAATACGGAAAGCCCGCCATGCTCTTTGGCAACGTTGTTGATGAGTTCCATGATCAAAACGGTTTTACCAACCCCGGCGCCGCCAAAAAGACCAATTTTACCACCCTTAGAGTACGGACACAAAAGGTCGATAACCTTAATCCCTGTTTCCAAAATACCCGCCTGTGCCTGCAGCTCATCATAAGTCGGATCGTAGCCATGTCGTTCTGTGGGCCAAGCG
>JAZSOJ010000009.1:0-4641 GCA_045536855.1 Clostridia bacterium
GATGAACTCGGGGGGTGTTATGCTGCGCCAAAAAATGAGCTTCGCACCTATGTTTTTCTCCGACGGGTAACGGTTGGATATGGAATCGATTTTGAGTCAGATTTCTTGTACTATGCGGATTCATCACACAACAATGAAATTGTAAAATATAACTACAAAACCAGTGAACAGGAACTTGCGTTTGGAATCTTTGCCGGCGCACTGGCATACAATAAAGGAATGCTTTACTATGCGGATTTGAATCAAAGAAACCAGCTTTTTTGCTTAGAAATTGCAACGGGTAATATTCAGCAGATTGACAGTGTGTTTGTAACGAGAATGATGGTTAAAAATAAACAATTGATTTATTTTGATGATATCAGCAACTCAGAAAAAGCAATCCCGCTTTCGTAAAAAATACCGTGGAAATATCCACGGTATTTTTTTGGTGAGAGTGTTCATAACGTGTAAAAAAAGAAAGAGCGTCCGTAACATCCGTTACGAACACTCAAACTGGTGCGAGTGACGGGACTTGAACCCGTACGTCGTAGACACACGCCCCTCAAACGTGCCTGTCTGCCAGTTCCAGCACACTCGCTCGATTTCTTATTATACTACCGAACGTTTTGTTTGTCAAGGGAAAAGTTAGAAAAAAATAAAGAAAAAAGCAAAAGAAAATTCCGCATCAAATTTTTGATGCGGAACACGGCTTTTATTTTAAGAAACCTTGAATAATTCTTTCTTGCGCCTCCTCTTCGGTCAAGCCGAGAGTGCGGAGTTTTAGTATCTGTTCGCCGGCGATTTTACCAATCGCTGCCTCGTGGATTAAAGCGGCGTCGATATGAGAAGCCTCAAGTGCCGGAGCAGCATTTACCGTTCCGTTATCTACTAAGATCGCATCGCATTCAGAATGACCGCTACAACGGTTTTTGCCGTTTAGGGTTGAAAGAAACTCCTGATACGAATTTCCTCTTGCTACAGAGCGAGAAATAAGGTTTACAGCGGAATCTTCACCTTCCATCAATACGTCGAAAGAAGTTTTTGCTATTTCTTTGCCGTTGGTCATAATTCGCTCTCTGACAATCAGTTTTGCCCTGGGCCCCAGTGTGGCCGTTGTGTTTCGTGTGCTGGTATCAACACCGGAGAGCTGTACCGTATCCATTTCCATGCTGGAATCTTCCGCCAAAACAATTTCCGTGACAGGGTCAATGCGTTTCGCACCTTTGCCTTTACCAACACCGATGTGCTTTTCTTCGTATAACACGTGCGCATTTTTCCCTAAAAAGAAACGATGGATTCCGTTATGACGTGCGTCTTGGTCGCCATCAGCGTGAACGCCGCAACCTGCGACAATGGTAACATCAGCATCTTCGCCCACATAAAAGTCATTATAAACCAAGTCGTTTACATCGCTATGGGTGACGCAGGCGGGAATATAAACCTTTTCATCTTTTGTGCCCGGTTTGATATGAATTTCAATCCCCGGTTGATCTTTTTTGTTTTCAATCTTAATATTTTCTGTTGATTGTCTACCGGCGCAGGAGCTATCTTCCCGGATATTGAAGGCACCGTTAAATTTTTCGTCAAAATCAGAAATCATGGACAATAATTCTTTCGTAATATCGTTCATATACGGGCCTCCTTTCCGTACGGGCAGAATGGCGCGACCTCACCCTGCAAGAGAGAAGGAAGAATTTCATCTTTCGGTCCTGCGGTGCGTACGTGACCATTTGCAATGACTACAATTTCATCGGCAATGCTCAAAATGCGTTCCTGATGTGAAATAACTAATAAGGTGCCCGTCCCTTGTTTGCGTAGATCCTCAAATGTCTCAACTAAACGGGAGAAACTCCAAAGATCAATCCCTGCTTCGGGCTCATCAAAAATGGAAAGAGGAGCTTTGCGGGCAAGTACGGTAGCAATCTCAATTCGTTTGATTTCGCCGCCGGACAGACCGCTGTTTAACTCTCGGTTTAAGTATTCATTCGCACACAATCCGACTTTGCCAAGCAAATCACATGCCTCAAGTTCGGCAAGCTCAGTGCCGGCAGCTAAATTCAGGATATCGTGAACAGAAAGCCCCTTAAAGCGTACCGGTTGCTGGAAAGCAAATGCAATACCATGTTTGGCACGTTCGGTGATATCGAGATTTGTAATATCTTTACCATCGAAAATAATTTGACCGGAAGATATCGTCTCGATGCCTGCGATCAGTTTTGCCAACGAGGTTTTTCCGCCACCGTTGGGACCTGTTACTACGATCAGCTTTCCGTCATCTAATGTTAAGTCAATATTTTTAATTATTTCTTCGCCACTCGGGAGAGTCCAGGCGATGTTTTTTAATTCGAGCATAGCATTCCTTCCTTTTTAAGGCAAAAATTTACAAAATCTTTATCATAATAATGTTAGTATATTTTTCCCATTTTGTCAAGTAAATAGACGTTTTTTTAAGAAAGGATAACATAAAAAATCCCGCACACAAATCGGGTGCGGGATAGACTTTAATGCATCGCTTTCTTAAACATTGTGCCAATACCGGTATCGGTGAAGATTTCCAAAAGAATAGAGTGGAGAATTCTTCCGTCGATAATATGTACACGATTGACGCCTTGCTCTACAGCATCCGTGCAGGCACGCACTTTTGGTATCATGCCACCACTAACCGTGCCGTCTTCGATTAACATGTCTGCGTCATCAGTCGTGATTTCGTAAATGATATTTCCGTTGATATCCTTAACGCCATCAACGTCAGTTAGGTAAATCAGCTTTTCTGCCTGAATTGCGGTTGCGACTGCGCTGGCTACGGTGTCAGCATTGATATTATAGCTTTGACCGTTTTTATCCGTGCCAATCGGTGCAATAATCGGAATATATTCATCCGTTGCCATAGTTTCGAGCATTTTTTTATTGATTCCTGTGATATTTCCGACAAAACCAACATCAATCGGATTTCCCTCACTATCTTCTTTCAGAGGTTCACATTCAATTAAACCTCCGTCGATACCGCAAAGTCCGATTGCCTTTCCACCTTTTTTATTCACCAAAGAAACGATCTCTTTATTTGTTTTTCCAACCAAAACCATCTGCGCAATGCGCATTGTTTCTGCGTCAGTTACACGCAACCCGTTCTGGAAGTGACTTTCAATATTATATGTTTTGAGTGCGGCGGTAATATCGGGTCCGCCACCGTGGACAATCACCGGATGCATGCCAACGTATTTTAAGAGTGTCACGTCTTCCATCACGGAGTTTTTCAAATCTTCATTGATCATAGCATTACCACCGTATTTTATAACGACGGTCTTATTATACAGCTTTTGAATGTAGGGAAGTGCCTCGATTAAGATCCCTGCCCGTTCAATTAAATGTTCCATAGTATGCATCAGTTACACTCCTTTATAAATACAATCCTGCGTTCGTAAGTCCTTCTGTCTCATCAAAACCAAAAATTAAGTTCATATTCTGTACTGCCTGGCCAGCGGCACCTTTAATTAAGTTATCGATTGCCGAAACGACGACAACACGATTTAAACGTTCGTCAATTTCCAATCCTATATCGATAAAATTGGAGCCTGCGACGTGGTTCGTTTCCGGCAGACCGTTTTCATAGACCCGTACAAAATACTCGTTTTTGTAGAAATCTTTGACCATTTGCAACAATTCTTCTTTTGAATATTTTTTTGTAAGATTTGCGTAAATCGTTGCCAAAATACCTCTTTTCATCGGAACAAGATGGGGAGTAAAGGAAAGTGTAATTTCCTCGCCTGCAACCAAAGAAAGCTCCTGCTCGATTTCTGAAGTATGGCGGTGTGTTCCAATTTTATATGCTTTCATGTTTTCTGTGCATTCGCAAAAATGATAATCAAGACCAAGTCCGCGACCAGCACCGGAAACACCAGATTTCGCATCAATTATAATATTTTTTGTATCAACTGCTTTGTTTGCTAAAAGCGGAGCAAGTCCCATAATGGAACAAGTGGTATAACATCCCGGATTACCAACCAGACGTGTCTTTTTGATTTCTTCACGATGTAATTCGGGAAGACCGTAAACGGATACGTCTAATAATTCAGGACTGGAATGTTCCTGGTTGTACCATTTTGCATATACATCTTTATCGTTATATCTGAAATCTCCGGAAAGGTCGATCACAGTCAATCCTTTTTCATATAAAGCCGGAATGACTTCTTTGGAAGCACCATGGGGCAGGGCAGTAAACACAACATCACAATTTTCCGCCGCTTTCTTCGCATCCAGTTCTTCGCATACAATATCACAGACGCCTCTAAGAGACGGATAAACCTCTGAAATTTTCATATCTTTATAACTTTGCGAAACAAGCATGGTAAGTGTTACTTCTTTGTGTGAAGATAAAATTCTTACCAGCTCCACACCGGCATATCCGGTAGCGCCCAAAATACCAACTCGAATCATTCGTCACAAGTCCTTTCCAAAAGAAATTTTTTCACAATGAATAACTTGTATTATTATACAACATAATTGTATAAAAATGCAATAGCTAATTGATAAAATATTTTAGTTTTATTTTCTTTATTTTTGTCTATAATGATGACAAGGACAAGATTTGGAGGAATTTTTATGAAACATAAGGTTATAACCATTACATTACTCACATTCTTTTGTGTTTTTGCTTGGATTATC
>JAZSOJ010000007.1:0-8601 GCA_045536855.1 Clostridia bacterium
ACTGTTTTACCTGTCCAGTTACCGGTGTGCTGATTCAGGCCGGTAATATAATTAAAAATCGTACTTTTTCCTGCATTGGGATTTCCGGCAAGTGCAACTATATGTTTTTTTTGTTCTTCCACGCCACTTTCTTTCATTTTGGCACCCCCTTAACAACAATATAAAAGACAAAACAATTTCTCAAAACAACCACCAATTGTCTGACTTCATAAGCAACCGGATCCCCTGCGGGACTAATTAAAACCGGAGTTATCATTGCATTTTCCGTCATTCCTAAATCCATCAGACGCCTTTTTTCGTCCTTTTCTGCTAAAATTTCATCAATATACACACAACATCCAAGCGGCACTTGATGTAGCTTCATTTTCTTCATTGACACAATCCTCCAAAGATACTCTTAATAATACTATATGAGGAATGTGAAAAAGCGTGAAAAAAAGGCGGTATATGAAAACATATACCGCCGTAAGTTTATTTTAAATTGATTTATTTTGATAAAATCATCACGGAATTGGTTTCGAAAATTCCTCCGCTTTCGGTACCGGCTGCTAAGATATTCATACCAACCGTAAGTTTGCTTGCATCAACAGCTTTACCGGTAGCAGAATTCAAGATTGTAACACCTTTCTTTAAGAATACCTGCTGAGAAACAACATCACCGTCTGGCGAAACCACATCTACCTGAATCATACCCCAGTCAGGGTTGATTGCAGTAATCATACCGGTTACGGAACGCTGTGTCGAAATTGCAGAAGAAACGACTGTAATGCTTGTTACTGACAGACTCGAGGTCTTCAATTTTACGGTATAACCAACACGTAGTTCATAAAGCGTTACTTTCTCACCATTCATCGTAATAGTGGCATCACGGCTCACGGTATAAGTCGTTACGGTTGAGCCTTTCTTTACGCCGATTTTAGATTCTTCAGAAGAATGATAGATGCTCTCAATAACAGCCTCAATATCTTTTGTTACGCCGGTTGCCGTGGCTTTTAGGATGCGTCCGTACTGAAGTTCTAAATCGATTGAGTCACCGACGGCAAGGGAACGAAATTCGGCCGAGGAACCATTTCTTTTGAGTGTTGCCCCGGTTGCCAGCGCAAGTTCCATTTCCTCACCGTTTTTCGTCTTAACTACCAAATTTGCATCGGTAGAAGACGGAATCGATACGACCGTTGCACCGTTTATGGTTGTGCTCTTTGGCGCCGCATCAATGACTGCCACTTTTCCGGAAACAATTTCCAAGAACACATGGTCGCCTTCTTTATAGTCTGACAAAGAAGCCGAAAGGCCATTGTACTTTACAGCAACATTAGATGCGAGCTTATAGCTGCTCTTTGTCGTTTTGTTCTCAATATCAGAGATGGTAACAGTTGTGCCACTGTTATCGGTCGTTTTACCACGATAAATTCCCTCTAAGGTCTCATCAATATTTAAGCTGATGGCGTCTAAAGAATACAAACGATCTGTTTCCGTATCAAAATCACGGGTGAAAGTTAATACAACTTCCATGCCACCCTCCAGATCGGAAAGTGCAGATTTTGTTCCGTCAATCATCACAGGAACAGAAGAGCCAATGGTGTATTTTTCTGTTTCGCCTTCAGTATCACGCAGAGTAACAACATTTAAATCAACATCAACATCAGCAACTGTCCAGCTCGAATAGGAATACTGCATCATATTCAAAATACGGTTAATCATAACCGAAATCTGTGCACGAGTTACATTTCCATTCGGTTCAAACTTATTGTCGCCCATTCCCTGAATAATTCCGAGTTCGCTTGCATAATATACGTAACCCTGAGCTGTTGCCGGAATTAAGTTAGCATCGGCAAAATCGGACTTTACATCAGGATTGGATTTCAGCCAAACCTCTCCGCCCAAAGACTTTGCAATTAAAACAGCTGCTTCATAACGTTTTAACGGGACGTCCTTATTTGCCGCAGAAAGATATGTAGCGAGCTCATCCTCACCTAAAACTTTTTTATAAAGGAGATATGCTGCTTGCGAAAGTGCATAAGAATCATACTTCGCTAAAACACTTTCCGCATTTAACGTCGCAACGGATAAAACAGCTTCATTAAGTGCCTCATCCGAACCTAAACAACGGGCAAACAGCGTAATTGCCTCTTGTTTCGTTATATTATTTCCCGGTTTGAATGTGCCATCAGGATAACCGGTAATCACCTTTTTTTCTGCTAAGGTTTCAATTGCTTCCTGCGCCCAGTCATAGCTTTTGGTAACATCCGAAAAGCTCGCCGCAGAAACCGAAGAAAAAGCGCCTAAAATCAACACAACACTTACAAGTAAAGCTAATACTTTTTTCATCATTCGCCTCGTCCTCCTTAAAATTCTACTTTTGATAATTATATTATACATTGACAAGAGTTTTTTTTCAATGCTTTTCATTAATTTGTCACACAAAAATAACATAAGGACCGTAATTTTAAAAATTACAGTCCAGTTTTGTTATGCAATATGGAAAAAAGTGCTCGCAAAGGCAAAATATACAAACAACGAAACCGCATCTAATATCGTTGTAATAATGGGGCTTGCCATAATTACCGGGTCTAAATGAATTTTTTTAGCAATGATAGGCAGAATACCGCCGACAACCTTTGCAATTGTAACCACACAGAATAGACTTGCGCATACAGTAAGCGCAACCAAAACATCTACTGGGTCAAAAATCATGATTCTTGCAAAATTAACCACCGCCAACATAAACGCCGCCAAAAGACCAACACGGAGTTCTTTCCACATAACCTTAAATAAATCCTTAAACTCAATTTCGTTTAAGGCGAGTGAACGGATAATCATTGTGGACGACTGCGCCCCTGCATTCCCTCCCGTTCCCATTAGCATAGGAATATAGGAGGTCAGTGCTACCACTTGACTGAGTGTCGCTTCATAAAAACGAATAATCGAGCCGGTAAATGTAGCCGACAGCATTAACACAAACAGCCACACAATTCGGTTTTTTGCCAAAGAAAACACACCGGTATCCAAATATTCCTTCTCCGACGGTGCAATTGCCGCCATCTTATGAAAATCTTCCGTATTTTCCTGCTCAATGACATCAATCACATCATCGACAGTGATTATACCAACCAAACGGTTTTCATTATCTACCACCGGCATAGAAATCAAATCATATTTTCTGAATATGAATGCCGTTTCTTCTTTATCCGTCAAGGTCTGAACGAACTTGACATTGGTATCCATCAGATCGGAAAGCAAGGTCTCCGGTGCGCTCAAAATCAGTTTGCGAATAGAAATCTCGCCCTCTAAATGTCTTTGGGCACTGATCACATAACAAGTGTCAATGGTTTCTTTATCCATTCCGGTTTTACGAATATGAGATAACGCTTTTTCGACGGTCATTTCTTTTTTCAAATCAACAAACTCCGTCGTCATAATACTGCCCGCACTGTCATCCGGATAGTTTAGCAGCTGATTGATGGTTTTTCTGGTCGCTTCGTCTGTATTGCGCAGAACACGCTTAACGACATTTGCCGGCATTTCTTCAATAAAGTCGACCGTATCGTCCATGTAAAGTTCATCCATAATATCATTGATTTCACGATCGGTAATAGACTCAACAATATATTGTTGCTGCTCACTGTCCATCTCAGCAAAAACCTCAGCCGCAAGCTCTTTCGGCAACATACGAAACAGGCGAAGCATCTTATCCTGCGGAACTTCATCAAGAAGCTGTTCAATATCCACAACATTCCATTCAATTAAAAGCCGGCGTGCAGCTGCCAATTGATTGTTTTCAATCAGTTCAAATACTTTCTCAAACAAAAAAACGCCTCCTTTTTTCTGCTTAGTGTACTCGGTAATCAAAGATTCATTCTGTAAAATGAGCACAAAGAAAATGGCTTGGGCGTTTTGTTATTTTAAATAATAAAAAATCCCTTTCACATAGGGATTGAAACACTTTTTACAAAAGCTTACGAATCCCTTTACCATTTTCTTTTTGCAACCGCTTTCGAACGGGACTGGAATCCATAAGCTCACATCCTTTATCTTTTAATCTTAATTTTATTGTACACCCCTCCCCACAAAAAAGCAAGCACTTTTTTGTTAAAACAAGAAAAACTCTCGTCGTCATCAGACAACGAGAGTTTTATATTATATAATTTTATTCATTGCACTGAAAAGTGCTAAAATTGACGAGGTATTGATATTCTCGTGTACTCCTGCACCCCAATACACTTCCCCATTGGAATTACTGAGCGCAATATAGGAAACAGCCTTTGAAGTTGAAGATCCTTCCAATGCATGTTCCGTATAGGATACGATTTCCACGTGTCGTCCGGTTGCCTCACGTAATATATTAGTCATAGCATCCAACGGACCGTTGCCGCTCTTCGAAACCTCGTGTTCAACACCTAACAGGTTTAATTTGGCAGTCATATTCGCTATTTCTCCATCTACATGGAATGTATAGTTGTTGAGCTTTACACGTTCATCCAAATTAATATATTCTTTTTTGAATGTTTCATAGATTTCCTGCGGTTCCATAACGGCATGTTTGTCATCCGAAATACGTTTAATAATGGAACTGAAATGTTGGAGCATCTGTTTTGGTACATTATATCCAAATTTCGTTTCCATGACATAGCCTACACCGCCTTTGCCGGACTGGCTATTGATCTGGATCGGTTCATAACTGCGCTTTAAGTCCGTAGGATCAATTGGCAGATAGGGATTCTGCCAATAATCCGTATCGTGTTTTTTATAATAATCCATGCTCTTTTTAATTGCATCCTGATGAGAACCGGAAAAGGCCGTATAAGCATATTGCCCCGCATATGGCTGGCGAGGATGTACAGGAAGTTTATTGAATTTTTTAAACACTTCAACAATTTTTGCAATATCACCCAACTCGAGTTTCGGGTCAATGCCCATGGAAAACATATTAAGCGCAATAACAACAATATCTGCATTACCGGTACGCTCTCCATTTCCGAATAATGTACCCTCTACCCGATCGGCACCGGCTAAAAGCGCAAGCTCTGTTGCTGCAACGCCCGTGCCCCTGTCATTATGTGCGTGTACGCTGATGCTAATGGCATCTCTCTTTTTCAGATTCTTTGACATATATTCAATTTGATCAGCAAAAATATTGGGTGTAGAAACTTCAATCGTCGAAGGAAGATTGATAATGAGTTTTTTCTCCGGCGTCGGTTCAAATTCATCAATCACTGCATTACAAACCTCTGCCGCAAACTCCATTTCTGTACAGGTAAAACTTTCAGGAGAATATTCATATCGTATATTTCCTTCAAATTCACTTTCCATACTTTTTAAAAGTCTTGCACCGGCAACGGCTAAATCAATAATCTCTTGCTTTTCCATATGAAAAACAACACGTCTTTGAAGCTCCGATGTAGAATTGTAGAGATGGATAATTGCATTTTTGACACCTTTTAAGGCCTCAATCGTCTTTTTAATGATGTGTTCTCTTGACTGTGTTAATACCTGAACCGTAACGTCGTCCGGAATCAAATTATTTTCGATCAAATGACGTGTAAACTGGTATTCCGTTTCCGACGCTGCCGGAAATCCGATTTCAATTTCCTTAAACCCCAAATCTACTAAAAATAAGAAAAACTCTACTTTTTCTTCTAACATCATGGGCGAAAACAAAGCCTGGTTTCCATCTCGCAAATCAACACTGCACCAAGTAGGCGCTGTTTTAATTTCACGGTCAGGCCACGTTCTTTCGTCCAGCGGCACGGGAAAATATGCTTTGTGATATTTTCGATAATTCATAACAAGCCTCCAAATACGTTTTCTTACTGCTGTAAATATAAAAGCCGGATCTCCCGCCCAGGAGTCCGGCTATCATTGCCACGCAACAGACCTTCATTTCATTTACGAATCAGGCATGGAAAAGAAACCGGACCACTGTTTAGTAGATTCGGCTGAAGTAGCAATCGTGCACGAGCAATCACATGACACATACGGTACCTCTCCTTTCCTATTTGTTTTCATTATAATCTGTGCGACATTTTTTGTCAATCTTTTTTTCGTATCAATCTCTTCCTTTATAATGTTGTTGCTTTTTCACACAAGTTAAGTTATAATATGATTATATTGACAAAGAGGAAGGCGAACAAAATGGTCGAAAATATGATTGCTTTAGTCATCGGAATACTGCTTTTGTTCCTTGGCCTTATGAATCTCAGGGGAAATATTTCAACCACTCACCAGCATAAGCGCACGCATGACAAGAAAGAGAAGAAAGGAAAATACAATAAATTGATGGGTTGCGCCTCTTTGATTATGGGGCTTGGAATCATCATTCCCGCAATATTGCGTATTATTTTCCAATCAGAATACTTGGATGCAATCACGTTAGTGACTTCTATCATCAGTCTTGCGCTGATTTGTTATGCACAATTTAAGCGCAGTAAGGGCCTTCTTTAAGAGTGATTGCGCACGATATATCTTGCTTCAATTCTCCGCACAGCGACAATTTAGTATAGAAAAAGCGATTGCATTTTTATTGCAATCGCTTTTTTAGCTCTAAACATAAACAAGGAGCAGCCCTGCTGCTCCTTGTTAAACATAGCTACTTCACGCTTTGCCTGCGCTTCCGAACATCAACATTTTTTCCATTACGACCTTCTTCATTGCTTCTCTTGCAGGACCGCAAATCTTTCTCGGGTCAAATGTATCCGAGGTAGTTACAACGGATTTTACGCTTTCAGTAAATGCAACACGAATATCCGTGTCAATATTGATTTTATTGATTCCAAGCTTGGTCGCTTTAACGATAGATTCTTCCGGAATACCGGAAGCACCATGAAGTACAATCGGCATATTCAAAAGCCCTTTAATCGTCTGCAATCTGTCAAAATCGAGTTTAGGCTCACCCTTATATTTGCCGTGTGCCGTACCAATCGCAATTGCTAAATAGTCCACGTCCGTACTCTGAACAAATTTAACCGCTTCATCGGGGGACGTCAAGCGAGCATCTTTTTCCGCAACACTAATGTTATCTTCAATACCACCAAGACGACCGAGTTCAGCCTCCACTGAAACACCGCAAGCATGCGCAATTTTAACAATTTCTTTGGTTGCTTCGATGTTTTCGTCCAACGGATGATGCGAGCCGTCAAACATGACAGAAGTCCATCCATTGCGAACACATCCGATGATAGTTTCATACGTTGTACCATGGTCTAAGTGAAGTGCCACCGGAACGCTTGCTTTTTCAGCAGCCAGGCGAACCATCGCAGAAAGATATTCAATCCCTGCGTATTTGATTGCACCTTCCGAGGTCTGTACAATAACCGGAGATTTTGTTTCTTCTGCTGCAGCAATGACTGCTTGAAGAATTTCCATATTGTTGATGTTAAACGCACCAACGGCATAATTACCTTTGTGTGCATGATCTAAAATTTCTTTACCAGTAACTAACATTTAATTACCTCCCTATTTATGTTCTCATATAAGCGAAAAGCAATATGCCTTTTACTTCTTACACTTATTCTTTGCCCGGAATAACTAACTTATCCAAATGAGAAAAATTACCATTTCGTAAAGTTTCCGCAGGCAAAACTAAAGAAGACCCGCACAAACAGCATTCTAATCGAATGTCATTTTCATGAATTTCTACATCGATTAAATTCGATCCGCATTCACAAAACAAAGCTTCCTCGTCCGACAGATCCTGAATTTTATCAAGCGCCTTTAACATGGTGATCCCATTTTTCCCCGTATGATTCAGTCCGCAAGAAGAAATAACCTCCTGCACATAGACCTCATTTTTCATTACTGCTTTTTTCACAGAAGCATCTTTTCCAATAAACACAAGACCTACCATTACATTCGGACAATGGAATTCGCTGCACTCTTTTTTTGCCAGAACCTGAAATGGGACGGAAAACTGATGACTCTCATCGCATAACATACAAGAAACCTGAATTTTATAACTATTTTTATTTTCAGATAATATTTTCAATACAGAATGACCGCAGCTACACTGTACAGAGATTCCCTTGCCGCCGGATAACTCAAACAAAGAGAAATTCCCGAATGTAATCTCTCCGCAACTGCTGCAACGGTAAGCAACCGTTCTGTCAAAATTAATAAGCATGAATTTTGCCTCATTTCATAAACATTTGCTAAAATGATATCCTTGTATATATCATACTACAAAAAAGGGTGATTGTCAAAGGCAAATGCAATATTTTATAGGTAAAATAACATTGAATTGACAAAACAGACGGAACGTGTTAAAATGACTTTACTCGAGTAATTCAGATGGTCGCGGGGGCATAATGCCAACGAGGAAAGTCCGAGCTTCATAGGGCAGGGTGCCGGGTAACTCCCGGTGGAGGCGACTCTAAGGAAAGTGCAACAGAAATAGACTGCCGTTTTGTGCGGCGATGGTGGAAAGGCGAGGTAAGAGCTCACCGGCACTGTGGTAACACAGTGGCCATGTAAACCCCACTCGAAGCAACACCGAATTGGCTCGCACGGAATTAGCCTGCCCGGCGTGTCCGTGCTTGGCGGTGGCTTGAACCGTATAGTAATATACGGTCTAGATAGATGATCATCAAATACAGAACTCGGCTTACA
>JAZSOJ010000090.1:0-3960 GCA_045536855.1 Clostridia bacterium
CCGCTTGGCCTCCGACTTTGATTATTAGAGGATTTGTTTGTATATATTGTATGGAAAGGAGTGTTTGTATGGCAAAACAGGAGCTTCATTATTTTACAGAAACGCTGGGTTCTGCCGGTTTTTGTGACTATACGGCATCGAATATCGGAAAGCTTACGAATTTTATTACGCTTTATGGCTATCCGCTTACGGTGGTGGGCGGATGGATTTCAACGCTCAAAAAAGAACTGATGGCGCAGGGCGAAACGGTAGAAATGGTCCATCATTATCTGGACAATGCGCCCATCGGACTCTTTGTTCCTTCCCGTGCGGTCGGCTTTTTGTGCCGTCCGTTTTATCGATTGGACACAGCACATTTTGATGCTGTTTCCTACGCTGCCCAAAAGGAGGGTTTGCGGTCGGCACTTGTTCATGCAGAAACGCATTTTTTGGCGGCAAAGAAGATTCACGACGAGTGGGAAAAAATCTATATATCGCAAATGGATTTTGAAAAGGCAGATTCTCTTTCGGATGAAATTGCAATGAGGATTTTGGAGGGACAGCCAAAGGGTGCACTTCAGGGTGCGGTATGCGACCGTTTTTTAGGTGCGGCGACGGCAGACGGAGCGGTGGATACGGTAGAAAATCTAACGGAGGCACTGGACAAACGATATTTCATCAAAGGAAGGCCCGGTACGGGAAAATCCACGATGCTTCGGAAAGTGGTGCGCAGGCTGACGGAGGCGGGTTTTGATACGGAGCTGTATCACTGTGCCTTTGATCCCAATAGCCTCGACATGGTAATTGTTCGCACGCTCGGCGTTTGTCTGTTTGACTCTACGGCACCGCACGAATATTTCCCGACAAAACCCGGCGACGAGATTGTTGATATTTATCAAGCGGCCGTTGCACCCGACACCGATGAAAAATATGAAAAAGAGTTGCTGAGGATTGCAACGGAATATAAATATAAAATGCTGGAAGCAAAAAAAGCGCTTGCGCACGCAAGGGATATTTTCTCCCGCATTGAGGCGGAACGCATTACGATGCTGTCTGAAAGTGCGGTAGAGGAAATGAGAAATAAGGTCTTTGACCTTTTCTAACAAAAGCAAACGTCAGTGCCGAACGCATAAAAATGCGCTTCCTTTTGGAAAGTGCGAATCATTTTGACTTTTTTTCACTTTTCGTGTACAATAATCCTATCAGGAAAATGGAGGAGAGGACATGAAAAGAATTACGAGTTTTACCATAGACCATCATTTGTTGGATGTAGGAATTTATTGTTCTCGCATTGACGGAGACATTACCACCTATGATCTGCGCACAAAAAAACCGTATGCACAGGAGGTGATGGATAACGAAACCTGTCATACCGTGGAGCATATGTTCGCAACGATCATTCGAAACGGTCCTTTGGCAGAGCGGATTATCTATTTTGGGCCGATGGGCTGTCAAACGGGGTTTTACCTTTTGGTGCGCTCAGCGGAACATCCCTTGGTAATCGAAGAGATCAAGCGGGTCTTAAAAGCAATCTGCACATATGAAGGAGAGGTTTACGGAAATTCGGAAACGGAATGCGGAAACTGCTACACCTTAAATCTTGCCAAGGCAAAAGAATTGTGTCAAAATTATTTGAGCGCAATTATAGATAAAACGGAAAAGGATTTGTGTTACAAAAAATAAAAAGAAGCGAAAGCTTCTTTTTTTGTGCCTTGTTTTTGCAGTATAAATTTTGCCAAAACGCTTATAATAGGCGGTGAGGTGATGTTTGTGGATGTGTGGAAAAAAATTCTGGCCTTTCACAAAACGGAGGAAGGCTATATTATAAAAGAGCGAAATCGGGCACCTTCCGGTGATGAGCGAAAGGACGCACCGGTGTCCGTAGAAATTCATAAAAATGCAGAAGAGATCAAGCGGCGGATGAACTATCCCGCATCGGGGGATTTGATTATCCGTTGGTTTCGTGTGCGCATGGAAAAGCGTTCGGCAGACGCTTTTATTTTTTATTTTGACGGACTTTCCAGCCGTGACAATATCGGCCATTTCGTTCTTGCACCACTGATGCAGATGGGGGGCGTGGTGGAGCAGAATTGCGAGGAAACCGAGTACATTAACCGTCAGTTGATTACACAAAATGATGTGTTCGTCTTCCAAAGCTATGAAAAAGCAATTGAAAACGTCTGCTTTGGCGGTTGCGGGATTTTTATTGACGGCATTGACCGCTGTTATGTTGCCGATGTCAAAGGCTGGGAAAAACGAGGCGTGGCCAAGCCGATGACGGAAGGGACGATTTTAGGCCCGCAGGAGGGTTTTGGCGAGCTCATTCGGATGAACACGGCGCTGATTCGAAAAACCATAAAAGACGCAAATCTGGTGATTGAAAATGCCGTTGTGGGTCGAAAAAGCCAAACGCCCTGTGCGGTGATGTATATTAAGGGTCTGGCAAATGAGAGTCTGCTTTCCGAGGTGAAGCGACGCATCGCACAGGTCGATGCCGATTATTTGTTCACCTCGGAGGAACTGGAAAACTTTTTGGAGGAGTCCAATCTACGCTTAGTTCCGCAAATTTTTGCAACTGAGCGGGTAGACCGTGCGGCGATGGAGCTGTGTGACGGAAACGTGGTGGTGATGGTCAATGGAAGCCCGTTTGCTTTAGTGATGCCGGCAACCTTTTTTACATTTATGAAAACACCGGACAATCGATATATGCGGCTTCCGTATGCGAATCTGTTACAGTTTGTGCGTTATCTGGCGTTGGCTGTTTCTGTTTTTTTGCCGGGCCTTTTTGTAGTGATTATGCAATATCATCACGAAATGATACCGACCGACCTTTTATATGCGCTGGAGGCGTCCTTTGAAGTCACGCCATTTTCTACCATCATTGAATTATTGGTTTTGGAGCTTGCTTTTGAGCTGATACGGGAGGCGGAGATTAAATTTCCGTCGATTGGCGGCCCGTCGATTGGCATAGTCGGAGCGCTGATTTTAGGACAGGCGGCGGTTTCCGCCAATGTCGTGAGTCCGATTATCATTATTGTGGTTGCTTTTACTGCTGTCGGTTCTTTGGGCACGCCAAACTATAATTTGGGTATTACGTTCCGACTTATGAAGTTTGTCTATATTTTTGCGGCGGCGTTGGCAGGATTTTTAGGTTTTACGGTATGCTTGTTTTTACACCTTTTGTTGCTTTGCGGAACAAAATCATTCGGTGTTCGCTTTCTGTCCCCGATTGCACCACGCACGAGAGAGGGCTTTTGGCGCACCTTTATTGTGGGACGGGAGGAGAAAAGGAGCACAAAGCCGGACTATAACAACACGCAAAAGGACCCTTGTGAAAACTTTGCTGTAAGGGCCAAAAAAGGAGGGCGCAAAAGTGAATAAGCGGGAGATTACCTTTGGAAGTTTTGAGGCGGGAAGTATCTTAGTGAATGCGCTGATCCTGAAAGTTCTTTTGGGCTTGCCGCAATTACTGTCTAAGCAGGTGGGGACTGCCGCATGGATTATCGCTCTCGTTTCGGGTGGTTTGCTTGTTCTGATTGTTTGTTTTCTTCTTTGGCTGTATCGTCATTATGAGGGACAAAATATCCTCAGTATTGCAGAACATCTGGGCGGTACGCCGGCCAAATGGATTGTCGGGATTCTGCTGTTGTTACCGCTTTTGTTTAAGGGGGCTATCGCTCTGCGTCTGGCGGCGGAAACGCTGAATCTCATTACGCCGTATCGCCTCCCCTCGTTTTTAGCATCGTTCTTTGTCGGAGTGGCGATGGTAGTAGCGGCATATTGCGGTGTCGAAAGCGTGGCGCGTTTGCATGCGTTGTTGGTTCCGCTGATTGTTTTGGCGCTTGTTTTGGTGGGTGTTGCATCTTTGCCGGCGGTGCGGGTGGCGAATTTGTTTCCTCTTTGGGGATTGGGACAAGAGAAAGTGATGTCCGGCTCTTTTTCCGCCGTTTCTATGTATACGGACATCGTTTACCTGTTTCT
>JAZSOJ010000067.1:0-2178 GCA_045536855.1 Clostridia bacterium
GATAGCAACTACAACACATTGAGAGCCAAATTTATATGCGGCTTCAGAAATTAGCTCGGGACGCTTGATAGCGGCAGAGTTCACCGAAATCTTATCTGCACCGGCTTTTAGAATTTCACGGAAATCCTCAACCGTTCGGATGCCTCCGCCTACAGTGTACGGGATGAATACCTGTTCTGCCGTTTTATGTACCAGATTTAAAATAATACTGCGTGCGTCTGACGAGGCGGTAATATCTAAAAAGGTCAACTCATCTGCGCCCGCTTTGTCATAAGCTTTTGCAATTTCTACCGGATCGCCGGCATCTTTTAAGTCAACAAAATTAACGCCCTTGACCACACGCCCATTGTGCACGTCGAGGCATGGAATAATGCGTTTGGTTAGCATACGTAGCCTCCTTCTGCATTCTTTACCGCAACTATGGCATCAGACAGATCCACTTTTTCCGTATATAGTGCCTTGCCGACGATAACGCCACTCACTTTTGTGGGTAAAAGAGACAAAATATCTTCTTTTGATCCAACGCCCCCGGATGCAATAATATCGGCAGAAACCGTTTCTGCCATTTGCTGCATCGCTGAAACATTCGGTCCCGTGAACATTCCATCTATAACGATATCGGTATAAATAATGGTGCGAACCCCTTGTTCTGTTACTTGCTTTGCAAAGTCAAGAGCGGAGAGAGAAGAGACTTCCTCCCAGCCGGAAATGGCAACCAAGCCGTCCTTTGCATCAATGCCAACCGCAATTTTATCGCCGTAGGTCTTGACAGCCTCGGCGAGCAAATCGGGATTTTTAACGGCAGCAGTTCCTAAAATAACACGGCTGACCCCACCTTCAATCAACTCGCGGATGTCCTCTAAGGTGCGGATTCCGCCGCCGGTCTGCACGGGAACCGAAACACTGTTTGCAATTTCAATAATTACCTTGCGGTTGATACCACTTCCGGCCAGTGCACCGTCTAAATCAACCAGATGGATATAGTCTGCGCCTTTTTCTTCCCACTTTTTTGCCATAGCAAGCGGGTCTTCGCCGTAAACGGTAACATCAGAAAAACTACCTTGTGTTAAGCGTACGCATTTTCCATCTTTGATATCAATCGCAGGGTAAATAATCATTTGCCGTCCTCCATAATCCTAAAAATTTAGCCGAAGGGCGATTGCCCTCGGCTAAATTTATGTGAAATTTCTTAAAATTACTGAACCATCTTTGCAATTTCGTCTGCAAAGTTTTCTTCTTTCTTTTCAAGACCTTCGCCTTTTTCAAAACGAACGAAATCAACCAGTTTAACGCCCTTAGAAGCAACATATTTTTCAACTTTCTGGTCGCTGTCTTTTACGAATTCCTGCTGAAGCAGGCAATTCTGCTCGAAGAACTTGTTGATTTTTCCGTCAACCATCTTTTCGATGATGTTTTCCGGTTTGTTCGCATTCTTCGGGTCTTCTTTAATCTGCGCCATGATGATGCGCTTTTCGTTCTCGATATCAGCTGCCGGAACAACCTCTTTGGAGAGATAGAGCGGATTGATTGCTGCAACCTGCATTGCAACATCTCTTGCAGCCTCATAAGCTGCGTCATCCATAGCAGCTTCAGCCTTTACGATAACACCAATTCTGCCGCCACCGTGAGAGTAGGAGCAAACATTGCCCTCAAAACGAGCAAATCTTCTGATGTTCATGTTTTCGCCAATCTTAGCAATCAAGTTAGTCAAGGTTTCTTCTACGGTTGCATCGCCGATTTTAGCAGCCTTTAAGGCATCTACATCAGCCGGATTGGTATCAGCAACAACCTTTGCAACTGCATCAACGAAATCCTGGAACTCGCTGTTTTTTGCAACAAAGTCGGTTTCGGAGTTTACTTCGAGCAGTACGCTTACGGTTTTTGCGTCGTTCATATAAACCTTAACAATACCTTCGGATGCAATTCTGCCTGCTTTTTTAGCAGCGGTAGCAAGACCCTTTTCACGCAGAATTTCAATTGCTTTATCCATATCACCGTTTGCATCGGTAAGAGCCTTTTTACAGTCCATCATACCGCAACCGGTGCGTTCTCTTAATGTTTTAACATCACTAGCAGTAAAAGCCATGCCAGTTTCCTCCTTTAGTTGTAAAATTATTCAGCAACTACTTCAGCCTCTTCAGCTGTATCTTCCGCTGCTGCGCCAACTGCGTCTTTACC